>NZ_MEGP01000003.1:0-84495 GCF_001725555.1 Thiobacillus sp. SCN 63-57
TTGAAAACCAAGGACGGCAACGGCCGCGTCGCCGCGCACGAGATCATGATCGGCACCCCGGCGATCCGCAACCTGATCCGCGAGAACAAGGTCGCGCAGATGTATTCGTCGATCCAGACCGGCGGCAACCTCGGCATGCAGACGCTCGACCAGAACCTGCAGGATCTGGTCAAGCGCAATGTCATTTCCGCCGGCGTGGCGCGCAACGCGGCGCAGAACAAAGACGCATTTTTGGGTTGAGGGCTGAACGATGAACGCCGAAAAAACCGTCCACGACCTGCTGCGCCTGATGCTGACGAAGAATGCATCCGACCTCTTCATCACTGCCGGCTTTCCGCCCGCCATCAAGATCGACGGCAAGATCACCCCGGTGTCGAACCAAAGCCTGACCCCCGCGCACACCAGCGAACTGGCGCGCGCCATCATGAACGAGAAGCAGTGGAAGGATTTCGAGGCCACCAACGAATCCAACTTCGCCATCAGCCCGCCCGAGATCGGCCGTTTCCGCGTCAACGTCTTCGTGCAGCAGGGGCGCATCGGCGTCGTGATGCGGACCATCAACACCAGGATTCCGAAGATGGAGGACCTCAACCTGCCGCCGATCCTGCGCGACGTCGCGATGATCAAGCGCGGCCTGGTGATCTTCGTCGGCGGCACCGGCACCGGCAAATCGACCTCGCTGGCGGCGATGGTGGGCTACCGCAACGAGAACGCCGCCGACCACATCATCACGGTCGAAGACCCGATCGAATACGTGCACGAGCACCGGAAATCCATCATCACCCAGCGCGAAGTCGGCATCGACACCGACAACTGGTTCTCGGCGCTGAAGAACACCCTGCGGCAGGCGCCCGACGTCATCCTGATCGGCGAAATCCGCGACCGCGACACCATGGAGTACGCCATCGCCTTCGCCGAAACCGGCCACCTGTGCCTGTCGACCCTGCACGCCAACAGCGCCAACCAGGCGCTCGACCGCATCATCAACTTCTTCCCCGAGGAAAAGCGCGACCAGCTGCTGATGGATTTGTCGCTGAACCTCAAGTCCTTCATCTCGCAGCGCCTGATCCCCAGGAAGGGCAACACCGGCCGCGTCGCCGCGGTGGAAATCCTGCTGAACTCACCGCTGATCGCCGACCTGATCTTCAAGGGCCATGTCCACGAGATCAAGGAAATCATGGCGAAGTCGCGCGAACTGGGGATGCAGACCTTCGACCAGGCGCTGTTCGACCTCTACGAAGCGGGGATGATTTCCTACGAGGATGCGCTCAGGAACGCCGACAGCCTCAACGACCTGCGCCTGAAGATCAAACTGCACGGCCAGGAATCGAAGGGGCGGGACATGATGGCGGGGCTGGATCACCTGGATATTGTCTGACCGACACGCACCATGCAAAACGGGGTGCCTAGGCACCCCGTTTTTGTTTGACACACAGGCTATAGCTTGCCGAGCAGATTCACGAACCACCCCTGGCTGCGGTAATCCAGGTTGGTGAGATCGTCCGAAAAATCAGTGAAGTTGTAGCCCACGCCCACCTTGACGTGTTGATTGATGTGGCGATACACCCCGACCAATGCGCCGGAGCGGGCGTCGCCCGCCGCCTCGGCGTCGAGATAGCGCAGTTCGCCGATGGCGTCCCATTCGTGCACCACGTGCCAGTCGAGCCGCACGATGCCGAGCCAGGCGCGGCTGTCGAACCACGGGCTGCCGGCGACGCTGGTGTCGCGCAGTTCACCGAAGCGGTAGCCGAGTTTGCCGCCCACCGAGAGCTTGGGCACCAGATCGTAGATCGCGTCCACCGACAGCACATGGCTGCGCTGCTCGAAGGTGCTGGCACCGCCGGAGGCGGAGAGCTGGCCGGGGCTCGGCAGGTCGGCAAGGTAGGTGTACTTGAACAACGCATTTAACTTGTCGTTCAGCACCGGACGATAGCCCAGGCCCAGCACCACCTCGGTGAAATCGGCGTCGGTGGTGCTGCCTGTGCCGGCGTCGCTGACGGCGAAGTTGAACTTGCCCAGCACGCGCCAGTCGGGCGTGGTCTGGTAGCCCAGCGTGTTCTTCATCAGCCAGCTGTCGCGCTCGCCGGTGAGGTTGCCGTCTTCGGTGCGGTATTCGATTACGCCGGCGTACTTGATGCGCTCGAACTGATAGCCCGCCGAGAGCGACACCGCCGTGCGGTCGAGGTCGCCGGTCGCGGGATCGGAGGTGATGCCTTTTTCAAAGCGCGCGCCCCAGTTCCAGCGGTCGTTGGCGGCGAGATCCAGGCCGAAGGCGTGGATGAGGCCGGACGGGCCGTTGTCCGCCGTTTGATAGCGTTCTTCGGCGTACACCGAAAGGCTGTCGCTAACCCGCGATTTCATGCCGGCGGTGAGGTTGCCGACGCGGCCACGATAGCCGGTGTCGCTGCGGTCAGGGTCGAGCAGATAGTTGAGGTAGACGCTGTTGCGGTCACTCAGACGAACATCCGCACCCACTTTGCCGCCCACGCCGCCGTCGCCGTCGCTGACTTCACCGATGAGCTTGACGCGGTCGTTGATCTGCACGTGGCCGCCGACGCCGAGCCGGTCGTTGTCGCGGCGGGTGCCGTCGTGCTGCGCCGTGCCCTGCACCAGGCCATACACTTCCCAGCGGCCCGGGTCGCCTTGTTCGGTGACCGGATGCCAGGCCAGCTTGGCGGCGACGTCGGTGCGTGCGCCGGTTTCCGCCAGGATCGCGGACGCGCCCGCCGCCAGCGCGGTGTCGCGGTCGTCGTGACGCACGCCTACGCTGGCCGACAGGCTGGGCGTCAGCGCGTAAGTGGCGTCGATTTCCGCCGACTGCGACGCGCCCGACAGGCTGCCGTCCTTGAAGTCGGCGCGGGCCAGGAGTTCGAGCTTGTCGGTTGCCTGTACCTTCATCTGCACGCCGGTCTGATCGATGCCTTCATTGGTGAGCTGGCCCGGTGCCGAATAGCCGTCGTCGCGCTTCAACCAGTAGGCGCTGACGCTGCCCGGGCGCGTGGCACCGAGTTCGGCGAGATCGAGCACGCCTTCGACGCGATGCGCCTGCGCGTCGATGCCGGCGGTGGTGGTTTGCGCCACCGTGCCAAAATCAAAGCCGCCGTTTTGCGAGCTGAGCGCGCCGTTGCCGGGGCCGTCGGAACGGGCGGTTTCGAGTTTGAGCCAGGTGCCCGGCGCATAGCGCAGGGTGAGATCGCCGCCCAGGAGTTTCTGCTCGGTGCCGGTGCCGTCCTGTTTGTAGCCGGTAACACCCACTTTCACCTGATCGGTGATCCAGTGGCTGGCGCGGCCGCCCAGGGTGAGGTTGTCCGCCGCCGACACGCCGGGGGTGTATTCGTAGCCCGCCACCAGATAGACGGGGTGGCCGCTCAGGCTGCCGCTCATCACCAGCGTGCCGGCGCTTGCCGTGGCTGGCAGCGGCGTGCGCAAGACCACCCGGCCCTGAATGCTGTTGAGCTCGTAATCCTGCCCGGCGACCAGCGTGGTCGACTGGAGCACGATGCCGGAATCCTTGTCACGGATTTCCACCCGCAGGCGCTCGGAGCCCGCCAGGATGTCCTGATGACGCAGGTAGTAGAGCGAGCCGCCGGTGCCCCGGAATTCCTCGATCGACGCCAGCGTGCCGGGGTCGGCCGCGAACAGCTCGGCCTCGGTACGCCGCTCGCCGAAAGCGGTGGCCACCGGTGCCTGATAACGCGCCTGCGCGCCGTACAGGCCACGACTGTAGTTCACCAGATCGGTGCCGGTGAGTCTGGTCTGGAAGCTGCCCCACAGCACGTGCGAATCGCCGCGCTGCAACTTGACGTAAAACTTGCCCTGCGTGGGCGCGTCTTCCACCAGCGTCGAGTCGTCGCCGTATACCGGGTAGTAGGCGTTGGGGTCGAGCCGGCGCAAGAGATAACGCGGATCCTTGCTGTTGAAATGAGAAAACAGGTCTTCGAGGGGCTGCTCGCGCGTGTCGGCGCTGGCGGTCAAAAGCGTTTCGCCCTTGATCTTGCCCTTGAGGTAAAACGCCAGCCGGCCATCGACGTAGACCTCTTCGTCGTAGCGTTTGCTGTCGTCGCCGGTGACGAGTTTGGCCGGGCCCTTGACGTTGTTCTGCCCCAGGGTGAGGTCGGCCAGCGCAACGTAAAACCAGTCGTTGTGCGGAATATAGAGATGGCGGTTGAACTCGGCACGCTGGCCGGACGGCGCTTCGGTCGCCACCTCGACCACATGATTGCCTGCGGGCAGAATCTGCCGCACCGCAAATTTGCCGTGGGCGTCCACCGGCACGCTGCGACCCAGCACGGTGACATGGCTGCCGGGTGCGAGCTTCTCGCCGTTGACCGTGACCGCACCCCCTGAAACCGGGATGGTGTGCAAACCACGATGGTTTTCGCCGTAGCCGATCAGGTCTTCGCGCGCGGGTTTGTCCTCGTCGCCGAGCGGGCGTTTCGCGTCGAGTAGCTTGAGCAGTTTGGGATAGGTTTCATCAAACCGCCCCTGCGTGTCGTACACGCGAATCAGGTATTGCACGGCATCGCGATCTTTGGGCACCTGCCACTCGACCGGCGTATCGACGTGCGGGTCGAGCGCAATCACCGCCAGCGGCGTTTTCTGTGTCGAAGCGTCGGCGGCAAAAATACGCACCTCGGCTTTTTTGATGAACGCGGCATAGTTGCTGTAAGGCGTGAAGCGCACGGTTTCGCCGCGCACTGCGCCGTCGGGATGCACGGTGAGATTCAGCACCGGCGTGGTTTCCAGTCCGTCGAAACGCACCTGGATGTCCGCTTTTTCCAGCGCAATATCGGTGCAGCGCGTGGTGTCGGCGGTGTTGGGCACGTCGCCGGCGTCCAGCGGTTCGCCGTCGACCGAGATGCGGAACGGCAGGCCAGCGTCACCGCCCGACTGATCCTTGCACGGCAGCGCGGGCGCGGGCGTGGGGGCCGCCACGGGGACGGTTTCGGTTTTTGTGCCTGCCGGCTGGTCGTACCAGATTTCGATTTCGACGCGGCGGTTGGGCGCAAGGCAGGCCTTGTAGTCGGCCATGTCCTGCGTGTTGCCCGCGTAGGCGCGGCGGGGCTCGCACGACTTCACCGGCTGGGTATCGCCCCGGCCGCGCGTGTCCATGGAGACGCTCGCCATGCCGGCTTGCGTTTTGAGAAACGCGGCCACTTCGGCTGCACGCGCTTCGGACAGGCCCTGGTTGTTGCCGTAGCGCTGCTTTGCTTCCGGCGTCATGCGCTGCACGTCAGCGTGGCCGGTGAGGCGCATCCGCAGCCCGGGTTTGCCGGCCAGACGCTGCGCCAGGGTGACCAGAATCTGGCGTTCCGCGCCGCTCAGGAGATCGCGCCCGGAGGGAAACTGCGGCAGCGTGGTGGGCGCGTCTTCGGCACGGGTCTCGAATACCGTCACCTCGCGGGTTTCGGCTTTGGCTACCGGCGCGCTCAGCACCACCACTTCGTCTGGCCGGCGGTATTCGACGCTGGGCGGGGTGTGGCCTGCTTCCCGTGTGAAGACGAGGCTGTTTTGCCAGGTTTTGCCGGGTTGCGCCGGTGCCGGGCAACCCGATTCCGACTCGCAGCGTGTGCGGTCTTCCGCGCCGGCAGGCGTGCCGCACAGGGCGGCGATGAGGCTGGCCAGTACGGTATGTTTCACGGGCAGTTTATTCATGATTATTTGCCCTCCTTGTTGGCCTTGGCGGCAGGCAAGAAGAGTTCTTCCTCGATCAACAGCGTGTGGCAACAGGCCTTGTCTTTCCACGTGCGCTGGAGTTGCTGGCTGACGGCGGCGAGACGCTCGCGCGCAAGTGCCTCACCGTCGGCACCGGCCTTGTAGCCGAGGCGCAGGACTGACGGACGGGCTTTCAGCTTGTCCGGCAACGCAGCGAGTTGCTTCGTCCAGGCGGGTTTCAGCGTGGTTTTGCCCGCTTCGAACGCGGCATCGCTCATGTCCACCCGCACCACCTTGTGGATCGTCGCGCCGAAGTTCAGCTTGCTCAGCTTGCCGCGCGTGATCCGCACGTCACGCGGGTTTTCGGTGGTGACGCGATAGCCGGTCGGCAAGGTACGCTCGTCCAGCTTCATGATGAAATTGCTGCCGCGATCGGCATCGGGAATCGCCGCGCACGCCACGTGGAAGCGGCCTTCGGCGTCGGTGGTCACCAGCCAGCCGCGCGCGGTGGCAAGGCGCACGTTGGCAATGCCGGGCTCGCCGTCGTCCTGGTAGCCGTTGGCGTTCCGGTCGTCGAACACCTTCCCGATGAGGTCGGAACAGTCGAACACGGCATCCGGAATCACGCGTACGGTGGCGGTGGCCACGCTCGACACTGCGGCATTGGCCAGGTTGTTGAAGGCTTGCGCCGAGTTGACGTATTCGCCCGGCTGCACGCCCGCCCCCACCACCAGCAGGAGCTTGATGGTGCGCGTGGCGTTGGCCGCCAGCGTCTGGTTGGTCCAGGTGAGTTCGCGGCCATTGATCGCGGGCTCGGTCGGCACGCCGTTGATCGTTGCGCTACCCGGTTTGTACTTGAAGCCCGGCGGCACGGTGTCGCGGATGTCGATGTTGGTGAGAGTGGCCGCCAGCGTGTTGCGCGCGGTGATCGTGTACGGCACCAGCTGGCCGACGCTCACATTCACCAGCGGCGTGGTTTTGGTGAGCGCAATGGCCCCGCCCAGAATCGGGTCGAGCGGAATGTGGTTGTTGACCACGTTGCTCGAACTGGTGCCGGGCACGCCGGTGAGCGTCAGCGCAAAACTGGTGTAGTACACCGTGGGGTCGGCACCATTCGGCGCGCCGGGCTGGGCCTGGATTGCATCGGTGCCGCCGTTGCCCGGCACGTAGGGGCCGGCAGTCGGTGGAATGATCGTCGAGTCTGGCGGCAAGTAACCGCCCGGCTGCCCCACTTGCAGCGTGTAGGTACCGGTGCCGGGGCAGCCCGGGGGGGCGGGGTTCAGCAGCAGGAACTGGTACATGCCGGACGGGCCGGTCGTCTGCGTGTTCACGCCGCCGACCAGACACGATCCCGGCACCGCCGCGCCGCCACTTAACAGCGTGACCTGCGCGCCGGAAATCGGCGTGCGCGTGATCGAGTCGTACACCACGCCGGACGGATCGAGCGGCAGGTTCTGCGCCAGCGTCGTGACGCCCGGTGCCAGTTGCAGTCCGGTGATGATGCCGTTCTGGATGGTGCCGTTGCGCGCGGGTGTGGGGTCGCTCGACTGCGCGAGACCGTAGATGGCCCCGCTAACGGGTTCGCGGAAACGCAGGCTGTATTCGGTCGCCGCATTGCCCGGGGTGGAGGGGAAAAGCCCACCGAGGGTGTAGTTGCCGCTGGCGTCGGTCACCGCGCTGCCCACCACGGTGCCGGCGCTGTTCAGCACTTCGACGATAAAGCCCTGCACCTGGGTGGTGGCCAGCGGATCGTCGTTGACCCGGTTGTGGTTGGCATCCAGATACACAGTGCCACTCACCGACGACAGGCTGCCGGCGGCAAAGCTCACCGGCGTCGGGTCGTTTTCACCTGGCTCGCTGGCGTCGCCGTTGGCGTTGGGGTCGGGGTTGACGCCGTTGTCCGACAGATCCGTGGCGATCACCGTGCCGCCGGGCGTCTGCGCCGTGGTGGCCGTAGCCTGGTTGTTCTGCGTCGCGGCGGGCAGCGGATTGCTGCCAAAGTCGATCTGCACCGTGAACGTGAGCGTGCACTGCTCGCCGGGTTGCAGGTTCTGGTTGCCCGCGAGCAAAGTGTTGACGCCGCTGCCGGTAAACGCCGGATTGGCGTTGAGCACGGTGCCGGTACACGCGGACACGGCGACCGGGGGGGCGATCGTCCGCGTCACCGCCGTGGGGAAGGTGGCCACCACATCGTCCGTCACCTGCACATTGGTCGCCGTTACGCTGGCGCTGACGTTGCGCACGATGATCGTGTAGGGGACGCGATACTGCTTCGCGCCGGTCTGCACGATGCCGGATACCGACTTGGCCACGCCGATGGCCTGCGCTGCCAGACTCACCGGAGTGGGTGAGCTGTCGTCGTTGGGCGTGCCGTTGCCATTGGGGTCGGGGTTGCTGCCGTCCACACTGTCGTCCTGCACCGTGCCGCCGCCGGGCGGTGAGGCGGTGGACACCGCGCTGTTTTCAAACGGGCCGGGGGTGGTCGGGAAGAAACGCACGGTGAAGCTGATTTGCGCGCTGGACGCCGACGCGCCGAAGTTGGGCAGGCTGCTCGACGCGGGATTCAGCAGGTTCGTACCCGAACCGTTGCCGGTAAACACACCGGGGGCCACGGCGGCGAGCGACGCGCCGTTGGTTTGTGCGCCCACGGTGGGCCCGCTGGTGATCGTATAGTGTCCGGCGGCAGGAATCGCGCTGGCGGTGTAGGTGCCGAACTGCGGCAGGGCACCGGCCAGCGTGTCGCTGACCTGCACGCTGGCGAGCGGCGTCTGGCCGGCGTTGCGTACCGTCAGGGTAAACGGCACGGTGTAGGTGCCGTCGCCGTTATTGACCACCGCGCCGGCGGATTTGGCCAGACCGATGCGCGGCACCGGTACCGGTGTGGGATCGTTCTCGCCCGCCTCGCCCGCGTTGCCGTTGCTGTTGGGGTCGGGGCTTGTCCCGTCGTCCGACAGGTCGTTGACGGGTGAGCCGCTGTAGTCGCCGGTGCCGCTGGCCTGCGCCTGATTGGTGTAGGTGAGCGCCGCACCGGGGTTGAAGCGGTAGACGAAATCGAGGGTGCAGACGGCGGCGGGTGCCATGGCCGAGATCGTCGCCACGGCGAGATTGCCGCTGTGGCCGGTGAACCCGCCCACGGTGGCACCGTTGGCGCAGGCTCCCGAGAAGGCCGGCGCGGTTTGCACGGTGTACTGGCCGCTGGCGAGCACTGCTGCCGCGCCGCCGGGCACGAAACCGCCGAACTGGCCGCCCGCCGCCGTGGAGAGCGGATCGGTCACCGACACGGTATTGAGCGGTTCGTTGCCGACGTTGCTGACGACGAGGCGCACCGGCACCAGCAGACTACCGTCCGGCTGCACCGAAACTTGGGTGTTCACGCGCTTGGCAATGCCGATAGCCGCGTTGAATGCGGGCAGAACCGGTGTGGGGTCGTTTTCGCCGGCCTCGTTGGCCTGGTTGTCGTTATCGGGATCGGGGTTGCTGCCGTTGTCCGACAGATCCTGGAGTTGCGGGTTGGTCGCCGAGGTCTGGCCGGACAACGCGCCCGTGCCATTCACAACGGCCTGGTTATCGTAGCGGCCGCCCGACGGCAACAGCGGCGGCAGCGGATTGGTCGGCCGCACGCGCAGCGCCAGGTCCACCGTACACGTTCCCCCGGCGGCGAGGCTAAATCCGCTGGCGACTGTGGTGCTGGCACTGCCGTTGTACGTGGCATTGAGTCCGGAACACGACCCCGCCGGCGCAGCCAGCAGGGTGTATTCGCCCGGATTGAGCGCGTCAGCAGCCGGGTTGCCCAGCGTAACCTGCGTGCCAAAGCGCGGCGTGCCCCCCGCCAGCGTGTCGGTAATGACGATGCTGTTCAGCGCTTCCAGGCTGAAATTTTCGACCAGCAGGCGGAAGGTGACGTTGAAGCTGCCATCCGGATTGACCGTCGGCCCGGCGTTCACGGCCTTGGCGATACCGATGCGCGCCTGCGGCACCTCGGCGAAGGTGTAGCCGGTGGCGGCGGTGTTCGCCGGCAGGGCAATCGCGGAAATCACATCATTGACCGAAGCATTGCCGCCCACCGTGCCGGCGGTGTCGATGCCATCCACGAGATACGCTTCGCTGACCGCACCTTCGCTGAGGGTGTACGTACCTTCGGGCAAATTGGCAAAGCTGTAGTTGCCGCTGGCGTCGGTGGTGGCGGTCCGGCTGATGGCTGCGCCGTCAAAGCTCGTACCTGTGAGCGTCAGCGTGATGCCGGCGATGCCGGTATCCCCCGCCGTGACCAGACCATCGTTGTTGAAATCGCGGAACACGCGACCGGCCAGCGACGACGCATTGACCGACACGCTGCCGCTGTTGCTGTTGTTGCCGGCATTGATGTCCAGCGACGAAGTCGCCACCGAGGCCGTGTTGTTGAAATTCTGCGGGGTGCTGCTGACGGCGACGATCTGTACCGGCACCGTGATGTCCACCTCGCCACCGCTGCTCACCGTGCCCAGGGTACAGGTGAAGGCGACGCTGCCCGCGTTGCCGCTGCACGTGGTGGACGTGGTGGTGCCGGCAATGATGGCCACCGTAGGGGTGCCCGTCAGCTGCATGTTGGTGGGCAGCGTGTCGGAGACGACAACGTTGTCGGCCTCGGCAAGCCCTGCGCCCACGTTGTTGCGCACCTTGACGACAAAATTGAAATCGTCACGCAGGTTGACCGGGTTGGCCGACGCAATCTTGCTCACCACCTGCATGTCCGCCTTGGTGCGCACCGTGGTGGTTTCGTTGACGGTGTTGTTGGCCGCGTTGGTGTCGAACCCCAGGGCGGCTTCGTCAGAGGTGAGGCTCACCGAGTTGGTGTCCACGCCCTTGATTTCGCCGCGCAGGGTGACAGTGAAACTCGCCGTCTGTCCCGACGCCAGGCGCGGCACCTGGCACACCAGCGTGCCGCCGGTGCTGTTCACCGCCGGCACGGTGCCGCAACTGCCGCCCGCCGGCACGGTGTGGGACTGGTAGCTCAGGCGGGTGGGCGGCAGGCTCTCGGTGATCTGCACGTTTTCCGCCACCGACGGGCCCTGGTTGCGCGCGGTGACGGTGTAAACCGTGTTGTCGCCGGCGGCAACGGGATCAACGCTGTCAGTCTTGTTGATGAGGAGATCGAGCGCAGGATTCAGCACCGCAGTATTGACGCTGGCGCTGTTGTTGCCGGCGTCGGTTTCTGTCGTGCTGGTGGCCACGCTCACGTTGTTGGTCAGCGTGCTGCCCCGGGTGGCGGTGTTGGGTTGCACCACGATGGTGAGCGTGCGCTGCGCGCCGTTGTTGATCGTGCCGAAGTTACAGACGATCTGGTCGTTGCCCGGGCCAGTGGTACTGTTGGCCGTTGGTGTCGTGCTGCACGACCCCGCCGACGGCGTGGCGGACACGAACGTGACATTGGCCGGCAGGGTGTCGGTGACGGTGACGTTGCCCGCATCCGACAAGCCATTGGCGATATTTGTCGCCGTCACCACGTAGGTGACGTTCTGCCCGGCCGGTACCGAGGCGGGATTGGCGTTTTTGCTGACGGTGACGTCTGCACGCGGGGTCACGGTGCTGGTCACGCTCGCGGTGCGGTCGGCGGCGTCCGGATCGGCGGTGTTGGCCGACACCACGCTGACGGTGTTGGTGCGGCTGCCGCCGTTGCCGCCGGGGCGCACCTGCACCGTCACCACCGGGCAATCGACGCCGGCGGTACACACCGGCAGGCTGGCAAAGGCGCAATTCAGGTTGCGCGTGGTGCCGCCGCTGGCCGACGACGTGCAGCTTGCCCCCGTGGCCACCCCCGCGTTGAGGCTTTCGCCCACGTAACCCGCGCCGGTCGGCCCGGTGCTGCTGTTGATGAGGCTGGTGAGGCTGTCGGCCAGTGACACCGTGGTGGCAGCCTGCGGGCCCGCGTTGACGATTTCGAGCGTGTAGGTCAGCACGTCGCCAGCCGCCACAGTGCCGGGCGACACCGATTTCAGTACCGACAGATCGGCCGAATCGCCGGGCACGCTGCTGGTCACCGGCGCAGTCGTCGTGTCGTTGCCAGGGTTGTTGTCGGGCAGGTTCGCATCGGGCGAACTCACGCTCATGCTGTTCACAAGGCTGCCGGTACCCGATGCGGTGGCGTTGAGCGTAACGACAGGGGTAGTGGCGTTGGCCGCCAGCGGGGCACCCGCCGTGTATACGCGGGTGCAGGTAATGCTCGCCGGCCCGGCGACGGGTGCAGCAGGCAGGCAGCTCCAGCCGTTAAGCGTGTAGCTGTTGGCGGTGACACCGGCCGGCAGGCTGTCGGTCATCGTCAGCGTGCCGAAGAACGCAGCAGTACCAATATTGGTAGCGCTGATCGTGTAGTCGTACGGCACACCGGTCACCACCAGCGCGGGGCTGGGTGCAGACTTGTTGGCGCGCAAATCGACGGTGGCGGCCTGAATGGTGGCGGCCGTGTCGCTCGCGCTGTTGTTGGCCGGGTTGGGGTCAGACGGGCCCGCCGCGCTGATCGTGGCTGTGTTGACGACGCCTGCACCCGCGCCGCTTGCGGTGGCCGGAATAACGACGTTGCCTAGCGACACAGCGTTGCCCGCACCGCTGCCCGCAGGCTTGGTGCAGGTGACGGTCTGCCCCGACACACCGCAAGTCCAGCCGTTCTGCGGGCTGGCCACGGCACCCACCGTGTAGTTGGCGGGCAGGGTATCGGTGATCGTAAGCGTGTTGGGTGAATCGCCGCTGTAGCTCGGCGTGAGGGTGAAATTCACCGCCTGCCCGACGATGAGCGTGCCCGCAGGCGCACGCGATTTGGTCAGGCGCACGTCGCTGCCGGCCGTTACCGTGGTGTTGAACACCGCCGTGTTGTTGGTGCTGACCGGGTCGGCAGGCGTGCCCGCCGCCGCAATGCTGCCAGCCGGCGTGAGCGTGGAACCTGACGCCGCTGCAATCTGGCCGGTGAACACCCGCGTGGTCGAACCGCCGTTGGCCAGCGCCGCCACCGTGCAGGAATAGGTTGAACCCGCCAGTGTGCAACCACCGGGCGGCGTCACCCCGACGAGGCCGGTGGGCACGGGAAACGACAGGGTCTGGCCGGGCGAGGTGTCCGGGCCGTTGTTCAACACCGTGAAGGTGTACGACACCGTGCTGCCGGATTGCGCGCTGGCCGGGCCCGCCAGGCTCAAGGCAATGTCCGCGCCCGCGTTCACCGTGGTCGATTCGTTATCGACGTTATTGTTCACGTCGTCGTCGCCCGCTGCCGGTACGCTTGCCCCCAGGATCACCGAACCCGACACGCTGGTACGCAGGGTGACGTTCACCGTGGCGCTATCGCTGCCACCGCCGGCTTCGCTCAGTGCCGGTACCGTGCAAGTTACCGGGCCGCTGCCACTGCAACTCATGCCAGTGGCGCTGATAAAGCTCGTCGTCGCCGGAATCGACAAGATGAGGGAAGTCGATGCTGCGGCGCTGTTGCCGTTGTTGCTGACAGAGACCACGTAGACCACGTTGCCGCCGGCTATCACCGGGTCGAAACCTGTGTCGCTGTTGTTCACCACCCAGTCCACGCCGGCCCAGGCGGCAGGGGCCATCAACAGGCTGGCTGCGGCTACGAGGCGCACGCACCCGCTACGCACGGCACGAAGGCTCGGCAAAGTCATGAATCGCATACGGTAATCCCTTAGCAAGATCTTATTGTTGGGTGCTGCCGACCTGCCACGCGGGCACGTCGGCAGCCGCCCGCACCGGAGTATAAGGTCGCTGGGCGGCGCGCAGTTGATAAAGAATTGTTAAGTTTGGGGAATAACGGTAGTGGCGGGTGGCACTGTGGGGCCGCCGCAACACAGGAAGCGCAGGATCAGGCCGGGGCAGGCCGGGGCTTTGCCCGCATCGACCCCGCAATCAGCCTGTACTGCAAAAACCGCGTCTCGATCTGGCCGTTGAAGAGCGGAATGCGGCGGCTGGCCTTCAGGCCCATCAACTTGGGCAGTAGCGGATCGCCGGAGATGATCCACGCGTCCCAGCCGGCGAAGTTCTGTTTCAGCCAGTCACCCAGCAACGGGTACCAGTCGGCGAGATCGTCGGCGTCGCCGATGCGTTCGCCGTAGGGCGGGTTGGTGATGAGGGTGCCGACGGGGGTGGGCGGCTTGAGGTCGAGCGCGTCGGAGACCCTGAGCTCGATGGCGTCGGCGTAGCCGGCGGCCGCGAGGTTGTTGCGCGCCTTGTCGAGCACCCAGCGGTCCTGGTCGGCGCCGAAGAGCGGCAGGGATTTCAGCGGTTTTTCCTTCGCTTTTTCCTCGGCCCGGATGCGCTGCCACAGCGCGGCGTCAAAGTTGCGGTAGTGCTCGAAGGCAAAGTGACGGGCGCGACCGGGCGCGCGGTTGAGCGCCATGTCCGCCGCTTCGAGCAGGATGGTGCCGGCGCCGCACATCGGATCGAGCAGCGGCGTGCCGGGCTCCCAGCCGGACAGCAGCAGCAGTCCGGCGGCGAGGTTTTCCTTGATCGACGCCGCGCTCGCCTCGCGCTTGAAGCCGCGCTTGAAGAGGGGCTCGCCCGAGGTGTCGAGGTAGAAAGTGACCGCGTCCGGGGTGAAGAAGGCATACACCGGCACGTCGGGCGCTTCGGTGTCGACGCTCGGGCGTTCGCGGGTTTCCTCGCGGAAGCGGTCGCAGATGGCGTCCTTGATCTTCAGCGTGATGAAGTTGAGGCTTTTCAGCGGCGCGTTCTGCGCGCCGACCTTCACCGCGATGGTCTTCTTGACGTCGAACCAGGCGGGCCAGTCGAGGTCGAGCGCGGCGCGGTAGATGTGCTCTTCCTTGCGGTAGCGGGTGTAGCCGACCTTGCGCAGGATGCGGGTGGCGATGCGCGAAGTGAGGTTGGCGCGCATTTCGGCCGCCGCGTCGGCCATGAACAGCACGCCGGCGGGCACCTGGCGCACCACCTGCGCGCCGGCGGCCGCGAGTTCGGCTTCCAGCAGGGCCTCCAGCCCGCGCGGGCAGGTGGCGAAGTGGCTGGCTGGCGGCAGCGCCTCGCGTTCCGGACGGACGGGATGCGGCGTTTTGTTACGGCGGGATTCGGGCTTCAAAAAACACTTTCAGAAAATTTTATCCGCGCGCGACGGCGAATCTTCGCGGACAATGATTTAAAACGGCTTCAGCACCACCAGCAGCACCACGGCCAGCAGCGCAATCACCGGAATTTCATTGAACCAGCGGAACCAGGTGTGCGATTTCCGGTTCTGTCTGGCTTCAAACTGCCGCAGCAGGTTTTTGCATACATGGTGATAGCCGACCAGTCCGGCGACCAGCGCGAGCTTCGCCCACAGCCAGCCCATCGTCGGCAGCCAGTACGCCAGCCACAGCCAGATGCCGGTGGCGAGCGCGAGCCACATGATGGGGGTGACAAACCGATACAATTTGCGCGCCATCAGCAGCAGGCGGTCGTAGGCGGCGTCGTTGGATTCCATCGCCAGATTGACGAAGATGCGCGGCAGGTAGAACAACCCGGCGAACCAGCTCACCACCATCACGATATGAAACGACTTCAGCCACAGCATGGATAGACAAGCCTTTTTGAAGAAATGGACGCCAAGTCCGCTGACCCTGATTTTACTGGGTTTGATCGCGTACCTGTGGTTTCGCCCGCCGGCCGACGTCAGCGAGGAGAACCGCCCCGCCCCGCCCTGGCAGGTCACCCTGCCCGATGGCCGGGCGCTGGACAGCGATTCCCTCCGGGGCAAGGTCGTGCTGGTGAACTTCTGGGCGACCTGGTGCCCGTATTGCCGCAAGGAAAAGCCGGTGATCGACCGTTTCTGGCGGGACTACCGGGAAAGGGGCTTCGAGGTCGTCTCGATCAGCGTCGACGACCCGCCGGAAAAAATCGCCGTCTGGATGCGGGACAAGGAATACGCCTTCATGGCTGCGCCGACCAATGCCTCGGTCGCCCACGCATTCGGCAGCGTGAAAAGCGTGCCGACCTCGTTCATCGTCGACACCGAGGGCCGCATACGCCACAAGATTGCCGGACAGGTGCATTATCCTCGGCTGGAAAAACTGGTCACCCCGCTGCTGAACCCGGCCACGCAACCCGGAAACCGATGATGGACGCCCGCCTCAACGAACTTGAAGCCAAGCTTGCGTTTGCCGAAGACATGATCGAGACGCTCAACCAGACGGTGATTCGCCAGCAGGGGCAGCTCGATTTGCTGCAGCAACAGCTTCGCCTGCTGCACCAGCAATTGCAGGCTGCGCTGCCGGACGAGGCGCGCAACCTGCGCGACGAAATCCCGCCGCACTATTGAGGCTAAACCGCGATCTTCACCACCACCTTGCGGATCGAGCCCGTGCCGACCAGCGGCGCGTGGGCATCGTCGGGGAAAAACAGGCAGAACGCGCCCGGCGGCGTGGCAATCCAGCTGGCGGGCGCGTCGTTGAAAAAACGGATGTCGCGCCCGGCATCGTAATCCGTTGCCGGGTCCAGGCACTCGGCGACCGGCTTCCAGCCCATCTCGTCGACGCCTTCCAGCACCAGCTGGATATCGATGTAGCGGCGATGGCACTCCAGTTTCGCCTCCGCCCGCGTGCGACCGGCACACGCCTCGACGATGGCGAAAAGCTGTTCACCCTGTATGCCGTGCTTGCCGGGCGCGAGCGTTGCGAGATCGGTATTGCGCAGAAAATCAAAGGCGCGCGCAAACAGCGGATGCAAAGTGAGGTAGCGGTCAGCCTCGGCCAGATTTGCCAGAATCATTGCGTGCTCAGCGGCTGATCGGCTTGTAGCGGATGCGTTTCGGCTTGGCCCCTTCTTCGCCTAGCCGCTTCTTCTTGTCGGCCTCGTATTCCTGGTAGTTGCCGGGGAAGAACGTCACCTGCGAGTCGCCTTCGAAGGCGAGGATGTGGGTGGCGATGCGGTCGAGGAACCAGCGGTCATGCGAGATCACCAGCACGCAGCCGGCGAATTCGAGCAGCGCGTCTTCCAGCGCACGCAGGGTTTCCACGTCGAGGTCGTTCGAGGGTTCGTCGAGCAGCAGCACGTTGCCGCCGGCGATCAGCGTCTTGGCCAGGTGCAGGCGCCCGCGTTCACCGCCGGACAGATTGCCGACCCGCTTCTGCTGGTCGCCGCCCTTGAAGTTGAAGCGGCCGAGGTAGGCACGCGACGGCGTTTCGTAACGGCCGACTGTGAGGATGTCGCGGCCCTCGGCGACTTCGTCGAACACGGTCTTGTCGGCGGCGAGCGCGTCGCGGCTCTGGTCGACGTAGGCGAGCTTCACCGTCTGGCCGATCTCGACTTCGCCCGAGTCGGGTTTTTCCTGGCCGGTGATCATCTTGAAGAAGGTCGACTTGCCGGCGCCGTTGGGGCCGATGATGCCGACGATGGCGCCGGGCGGCACGCTGAACGACAGGTTGTCGATCAGCAGGCGGTCGCCGAAGGATTTCGACACGTTGTGGAAGTCGGTCACCTTGTCGCCCAGCCGCTCGCCGACCGGGATGAAGATTTCCTGCGTCTCGTTGCGCTTCTGGTATTCGACCGAGTTGAGTTCCTCGAAGCGCGCCAGGCGCGCCTTCGACTTGGCCTGGCGCGCCTTGGGGTTCTGCCGCACCCATTCGAGTTCCTGCTTCATGGTCTTGATGCGGCCGGCTTCCTGCCTGGATTCGGTCTCCAGCCGCGCCTCCTTCTGTTCGAGCCAGCTGGTGTAGTTGCCCTTCCACGGGATGCCGTGGCCGCGGTCGAGTTCGAGGATCCACTCGGCGGCATTGTCGAGGAAGTAGCGGTCGTGCGTCACCGCGACCACCGTTCCCGGATAGCGCACCAGGAACTGCTCCAGCCAGTCGACTGACTCGGCGTCGAGGTGGTTGGTCGGCTCGTCGAGCAGCAGCATGTCGGGGTTGGACAGCAACAGCTGGCACAGCGCGACGCGGCGCTTCTCGCCGCCGGAGAGCTTGCCGATCACCGCGTCCCACGGCGGCAGGCGCAGCGCATCGGCGGCGATTTCCATCTGCGTGTCGAGGTCGGCACCGGCGGTGGCGAGGATCGCTTCGCACTTCGCCTGCTCCTCGGCGAGCTTGTCGAAGTCGGCGTCGGGCTCGGCGTAGGCGGCGTAGATTTCATCCAGCCGGGCCTTGGCCGAGACGATCTCGCCCAGCCCCGCTTCCACGGCCTGCCGCACCGTGTGCGCGGGGTCGAGCTGCGGCTCCTGCGGCAGGTAGCCGATGCGGATGCCCGGCATCGGGACCGCCTCGCCTTCGATGTCCTTGTCGACGCCGGCCATGATGCGGATCAGCGAGGACTTGCCGGAACCGTTGAGGCCCAGGAGGCCGATTTTCGCGCCGGGGAAAAACGAGAGCGAAATGTCCTTCAGGATCTGTCGCTTGGGCGGCACGATCTTGCCGACCCGATTGAGGGAATACACGTATTGCGCCATGAATGAATCCAGAAAAAGTTAGTTGTTGTTTGCGCCCGGGCACGCGTCAAACGCGCAGCCGTTGTCCGGGTTGCGGCTGACATAACTGCCGTCGGCACACTGCTTGACGTCCGCGGCACAGGCACCGCCTTGGTCCGGCAGCGGCGGTGGCGGCGGCGCAGGCGGCAAAGGCTTGTCCGCAGCGGGCGGCGGTGCCGGCCTGGCTGCCGGGTCTGTGCCGGCCAGGCCACATCCGCTCAGCGTGAACAGCAGCACGGCAGCAGCGAGTGCCCTCATCAAGACAGCTCCCTGTCGAGCAAGGCCTTCAGCTTGACGAAATCGAGTTCGCCCAGCTTCTGTTCGAGGATGTGACCGTTCTTGCCGATGATGAAGCTGGTCGGGGTGAGTTGCACGTTGCCGAAGGCACGCGCGTGCTCGCCGTCGACGTCGAGCGCGACCGGAAACGGCAGTTGCCGCGTCTGGACGAAATTGGTGACGTAGTTGGGCGGATCGTAGCTCATCGCCACCGCGACGATCTCGAAGCCGCGGCCCTTGTACTGGTTGTAGGTCTCGATCATGCCCGGCATTTCCTTGATGCAGCCGGGGCAGGAGGTCGCCCAGAAATTGACCAGCACCACCTTGCCACGCAGTTCATCGAGCACGATGGACTTGCCCTCCAGCGTGGTAAAGGTGGCGGCCGGCGCGCTGGATTTGTCCATCAGGGCATAGACCAGTGCGCCAGCGATGGCGAGCACGACAACGGCGACGAGAAGCGGTTTGGTGTATTTCATGGGCTTTTACCTTGTTAACGGGCAACTTGATCCTGCACCCGGGATTGATACGACCGCGCCAGCGCGACATAGTGCTCGGCCGAATAGCTGAAGTAGGCGATTTCTTCCGTGGTCAGCGCGCGTACCAGCTTGGCCGGACGGCCCAGATACAGATGGCCGGATTCGAGCACCTTGCCTTCCGGTACCAGCGAACCGGCACCCAGCAGCACGTGTTTCTGTACCACCGCACGGTCGAGAATGATGCTGCCCATGCCGATCAGGCATTCGTCCGCTATGGTGCAGGCATGCAGGATGACTGTGTGCCCCACCGTCACGCGCGCGCCGATGACGAGCGGCCCGCCCGCCGGGTTGGCCGGCGTCCTGTGCGATACGTGCAGCACGCTGTTGTCCTGGATGTTGCTCGCCTCGCCGATGCTGATCGAGTTGACGTCGCCGCGGATCACCGCGCCCGGCCACACCGAAGCATCGGCCCCGAGGCTGACCTCACCGACCACCGTGGCGCGCGGATGTACCCAGGCGCCGGTGGCAAGCGCCGGGGCAACGCCGTGATGCGGCGCCAGCGGTTGAGCATAAACCTTGTCTGTCATGGGGTTGAAAATCCGTCTACGAGCCGAAAGTATAATTCCCTTCCCCCCTCACTGCTGGTTGCCGCCATGAATACCCCGATGGGCATAAACCCCCTGCTCGACTTTTCCGGTCTGCCCCGTTTCGCCGAATTCAAACCCGAATTCGTCACTCCCGCCATCGACCAGCTGCTGGGTGAGTGCCGCGCCGCGGTGGCACGTGCCGAGTCGCCCGACACGCCGGCCGAGTGGGACGCCTTCGTCGCCCCGCTCGACGACGCCAACGAGAAACTGGGCCGCGCCTGGGGCCAGGTGTCGCATTTGCATTCGGTGATGGACTCGCCCGAACTGCGCGAGGTCTACAACGCCAACCTGCCCAAGATCACCGTGTATTACGCCGAACTGGGGCAGAACGAGGCGCTGTTCGCCAAATTCAAGGCGCTCAAGGCCAGCCCCGGCTACGCCGCACTGTCGGCACCGCGCAAGAAGATCGTCGAGAATGAGCTGCGCGACTTCCGCCTCGGCGGCGCCGAGCTGCCCGCCGACAAGAAGGTCCGCTTCATGCAGGTCCAGGAAGAGCTGGCGCAGCTGTCGGCCAAGTTCGAGGAAAACCTGCTCGACGCCACCAACGACTACCACCTCGTCATCGACGAGGCGTCCGAACTCGCCGGCATCCCCGACGACGTGCTGGCGATGATGAAGGCGGCCGCCGAAGCGGACGGCGGCCAGCTTGACCAAAATCCCGGCTGGAAGATCACGCTGCACATGCCGTCCTACCTGCCGGTGATGCAGTACGCCGACAGCCGCGAACTGCGGCAGATCCTGTACCGCGCCTATGTCACCCGTGCCTCTGAATTCGGCAAGCCCGAGCTCGACAACACCGCGCTCATCGCCAGCATTCTCAGGCTGCGGCGCGAGGCCGCGGAACTGCTCGGCTTCGCGAGCTACGCGCAGGTGTCGCTGGCCGCCAAGATGGCCGACACCCCGGCCGACGTGCTGAAGTTCCTCGACGAACTGGCCGCCCGCGCCCGCCCCTATGCGGAAAAGGATTTCGACGAGCTGAAAGCCTTCGCACGCGACGAACTGGGATACGACACGCTCGAAGCCTGGGACACTTCCTATGTCTCGGAAAAACTGAGTGTGGCGCGCTATAGTTTTTCCGACCAGGAGGTGAAGCAGTACTTCCCCGAACCGCGCGTGCTGGCCGGCCTGTTCAAACTGGTCGAAACGCTCTATGGCCTGCATATCCGCGAAGACAGCGCACCCGTGTGGCACCCGGATGTGAAGTTCTATACGCTCACCGACCATGCCGGCCAGCGCGTCGGCCAGTTCTACCTCGACCTCTACGCGCGCGCCTCCAAGCGCGGCGGCGCCTGGATGGACGACGTCATCACCCGCCGCAAGACGGCGGACGGCATCCAGACGCCGGTGGCCTACCTCAACTGCAATTTTTCCGGACCGGTCGGCGGCAAGCCTGCACTGTTCACCCACGACGAAGTCATCACCCTGTTCCACGAGACCGGCCACGGCCTGCACCATCTGCTGACGCAGATCGAGGAACTCGGCGTCTCCGGCATCAACGGCGTCGAATGGGACGCGGTCGAACTGCCGAGCCAGTTCATGGAAAATTTCTGCTGGGAATGGGACGTGCTGAAGCACATGACGGCCCACGTCGACACCGGCGAACCGCTGCCGCGCGCCCTGTTCGACAGGATGCTGGCCGCGAAGAACTTCCAGTCCGGCCTGCAGACGCTGCGCCAGATCGAGTTCGCCAGCTTCGACATGAACCTGCACGATGACTTCGATCCCAACGGCAAGCGCACTGCCCAGGACCTGATCGACGACATCCGCAAGAAGGTCGCGGTCATCGTGCCCCCGGCCTACAACCGCTTCCCCAACAACTTCTCGCACATCTTCGCGGGCGGCTACGCGGCGGGCTACTACAGCTACAAATGGGCGGAGGTGCTGTCCGCCGACGCCTATGCGCTGTTCGAGGACGAGGCCGAGGGCTACGGCGGCGTACTGAATCCCGAGGTCGGCCATCGCTTCTGGAGCGAGATTCTCGCCCAGGGCGGTGCGCGCCCGGCGCTCGAATCGTTCAAGGCCTTCCGCGGCCGTGAACCGACCATCGACGCCCTGCTGCGCCATAACGGCATGGCGTGAACGGGGGGTGAAAGCCGTGCAAGCGGCCTTCGTTTCCCCGGCCGCCCTTGGATTCCCTTCTGGATGTACGGGTAAAGCTCGGCGCCCTGATGTCCGTTAAGTCGGTTGATTACGTCTTAAGGGAGCACGGCATGAAAGCAGGATCCATCTTGATGGCGATGTGGCTGGCGGCGGCAAGTTTGTCGGCGGGCGCCACCCAGCTTTATCAATGGAAAGACGCGCAGGGCCGCACGGTATATAGCGACCAGCCGCCTCCGCCCAGCATCAAAAACGCCCAGCAAAAGGCCTTCAAGGGCAACGTCATCGAGATCGGCGAGTCCTACGACGCCAAGACTGCACGCGAGAAATACCCCGTCACGCTGTATGCCAGCGCCTGCGGCATTCCCTGCGACCAGGCACGCCAACTGCTCACCCAGCGCGGTGTCCCGTTCAGCGGCAAGGATCCGCAAGCCAGCCCCGAAGCCCAGGCCGAACTGAAAAAGCTCACCGGCCGCCTGAGCGTGCCGGTGCTCGTCGTCGGCAGCGAGCGAATCGACGGTTTCGAAGCCGGGCAGTGGCAGGCCGCGCTCGATCGCGCGGGCTATCCCAAGGCGCCCTCGGGCGGCAAACCGGAGACCGCCGCCGCACCCGCACCCGCACCGACGCCACAGCCCGCACCTGCCGCACCCCATCCCTGAGCTGTCTTGCGTCCAGGGCGCCGCCGCCCTGGCGGCTGCCCTACAGGACGCCGATCCACTATGGGTTCTTGTGCCCTTTAGGGTAGAAGCCCATGTGGAATCGTATGCCCCACAAGGGGACTCCGACTTTCTATGGGCTAAAGCCCATGAAAGATCGTATGCGCTACACTCGGCGATATGAAAATAGCCGCCTGGAATGTCAACTCCCTCAAGGTCCGCCTGCCCCAGTTGCTGGACTTTCTCGCCACCCGCCAGCCCGACGCGGTGTGTCTGCAGGAAACCAAGCTCACCGACGATGCCTTCCCCGTCGCCGACCTCGCCGCGGCGGGCTATCGCGTCGTGTTTTCCGGACAAAAGACCTACAACGGCGTCGCCATTCTCAGCCGCACCGAACCGGTCGACATGCAGGCCGGCATCCCCGGGTTCGACGACGAACAAAAGCGCGTGATCGCAGCCACGGTCGACGGCGTCCGCCTGGTGTGCGTGTACTGCCCCAACGGCCAAAGCCTCGATTCCGACAAATACCCCTACAAACTCGCCTGGTTCGATGCGCTGGCCGCCTGGCTGAAGGATGAACTGGTGCGCCATCCCCGGCTCGCCGTGCTCGGCGACTACAATGTCGCCCCGGAAGACCGTGACGTGCACGACCCCGAAGTCTGGAAAGACTGCGTGCTGGTATCGGAACCCGAGCGTGCACGCTTCCGCGCCCTGCTGGAACTGGGTCTCAAGGACAGCTACCGCCTGTTCGAGCAGCCCGAAAAAAGTTTTTCCTGGTGGGACTACCGCATGATGGGCTTCCGCCGCAATCACGGCCTGCGCATCGACCACATCCTGCTCTCCGCCCCGCTCGCGTCCGCCTGCACGTCGAGCACCATCGACCGCGACATGCGCAAGCTGGAACGTCCGTCGGATCACGCGCCGGTACTGGCGGAGATCGGCCTGGATGCCTGAATCCCGGTTTTCCCTTTGCGTTCGACCTATAATTCCCACAGCCACGGCGCAGACCGGGGGGCCTGACAAGTATGTTCAACTTTCGACGGAGATTGTGATCATGAAAAAAACGATATTGGCTGTTCTCACGACGGGTTTGTTCAGCCTCCAGGCGTACGCTGCGGACACGGTCAAGATTGCCCTGACCGGCCCCTATACCGGTGGCTCGGCCCCGATGGGCGTGTCCATGCGGGACGGCGCCAAACTGGCGATCGAGGAAATCAACCGCGCCGGCGGCATCCAGGTAGGCGGCCAAAAGATGAAGATCGAAGTGGTCGAGCGGGACGACGAAGGCAAGAACGAGCGCGGCGCCCTGATTGCCCAGGAACTGTCTTCCATGGGCGACCTCGCGGGTGTCATCGGAACGGTGAATACCGGTGTCGTCCTCGCGGGCGACAAGTATTTCCAGGAAAAAGGTATCACCAAGATCATCACGCCGGCGGCAGGCTCCGCCTCCATGACCCAGTGGAGCAAGGCCGGTGTGAAGGACCTGTCCATCTTCCGCTTCTCCGCCGATGACGGCATCCAGGCCGCCATGGTGGTGGAGGAAGCCATCAACCGCAAGCTCACCAAGGTGGCGATCCTCCATGACTCGACCAACTACGGGGTATCCGGACGTGACGACCTGCTCGACCAGATCAAGAAGCAGGGCAACAAGCTGCAGGTGGTGGCCACCGAGAAATTCAACATCGGCGACAAGGACATGACCGCCCAGTTGCTGAAAGCCAAGTTCGGCGGCGCCCAGGGCATCCTGATCTGGGGCATCGGGCCGGAACTGGCAGCCGTGTCCAACGGCATGGCAAAGCTGCGGATGAAGCAGCCCCTGATCGGCGGCTGGACCCTGTCGATGTCCAACTACATCGACAACGCGGGCAAGAACGGCAATGGCACCCTGATGCCGCAGACCTTCATCGAGGATCCGATCACACCCAAGGTCAAGAGCTTCATTGACAGCTACCACAAGGCCTACGGCGTATCCCGCATTCCTTCGCCGATGTCCGCCGCCCAGGGCTATGACGCCGTCTATGTCTTCGCCGCCGCCGTCAAGCAGGCACAAAGCACCGATACCCACAAGATCAAGGATGCCCTGGAGGATCTTCGCGATCCGGTCAAAGGCGTGATCGCCACCTGGAAGCAGCCTTACGGCAAATGGGATCCGGCCAACGAGCAGACCCACGAGGCATTTCGCCGCGCTCAGGTGGTGATGGGGATGGTCCAGGATGGCCGGGTGGTGTTCGCCAACAAGGCCGATCGCCAGCGCCTGATCAAGGAAGCGGGCAAATAAGATAAACAAGAAGGGGAGGGGCATCATTCCCTCCCCGGCTGCCGACAGCCAATACGACACACGCTATGTATACCCTTTTGATCGTCCAGCTGGCCGTGAGTGGCGCGCTGATGGGCATGGTCTACGCGCTGATCGCCTACGGCTTCCAGTTGACCTTCGCCACCAGCAAGAGCATCAACTTCGGCCAGGGCGAACTGGTCATGCTGTCCGCCTTCTTCAGCCTGACCCTCATCGACAGCGGCCTGCCTTACTGGCTGGTGGTCCCGGGAGGCATGCTGTTCGGCGCGGTGCTGGGCCTGTTCGTCGAACGGGCGGCGGTACGCCTGTCGCTGGAGCAGAAGGGCGAGGGCTGGATCCTGCTCACCATCATCCTGGGCCTGCTGGGTTTCTCGGCAGCCGAAAACATCTGGGGCCGGGATGACCGGCCCTTCCCCACCCCGATTTCATCCGATCCCCTGCATTTCTTCGGCATCGACGTCACCCCGCTGGAACTGTCGGTAGCCATCGGCGTGCTGGCGGTCATGGGACTGGTGGAGTTGTTCAAGCGCAAGACCTTGCTGGGCAAGGCGTTCGAAGCGGTGTCGGCGGATCGTGATGCCGCCCAGTTGATGGGGATCTCGGCCACCCGCACGATCCAGCTCTCCTACGGCCTGTCGGGTCTGGTCGCGGCGCTGGCGGGCATCCTGGTGGCGCCGATCACCACGGTGGGACCGACCATGGCCTCGGTACTGATCCTCAAGGCCTTCTCGGTGGCCGTGGTGGCGGGGCTCGATTCCGGATTCGGGATCGTGCTGGTCGGCCTGTTCCTCGGCGCGCTGGAAAGCCTGACCAGTTTCTATCTCGGCAGCGGCTGGCGTGAGGCGCCCGGTCTGGTTCTGCTCATTCTTGCGCTGGCCGTGCGCCCCAACGGGGTGTTCGGCAAAGCCAGCATCCGGAAGGTGTAAGGGATATGTGGAAACGCCTGCTTCTGATCCGTGGCGCCGAACTGGCCGTCCTGGCGCTGCTTGCCGCGATTCCCCTGATGGTGGACAACAGCTATGTCCTGGGCTTGCTGACGCTGCTCGCCATCTACGGCATCCTGTTGATCGGTCTCGACGTCACGGTGGGCTATCTCGGCCAGGTGAACCTCGCCCAGGCCGCTTTTCTCGGCCTGGGCGCATATGCGGCCGGCCTCTGCGTGGCCAATTTCGACTTCGGCATGCTGGCGGCGCTGGCGGCGGCGCTCGTCGTGGGGCTCATCTTCGGCACCTTGCTGGCCTTCCCCGCGCTGCGCCTGGAAGGCCCGCAGTTCGCCCTGGCGACCCTGAGCTTCTCGGCACTTAGCGCGACCGTCTTGAATGAGTGGGAAGGCCTGACCTTGGGCGCTCAGGGCCTGCAGGTCAGCCGGCCGCCCTTCCTGGGGATGACGCTCGATGCGCCAGGCTTTTTCTGGCTGTGCCTGCTGCTGCTCGCCCTGGTCTGGATGGCGATGCGCAACCTGCTGTCTTCGCAATGGGGGCGCGCCTTCGAGGCCCTGCGCGACAGTCCCATCGCCACCGATGCCATGGGCGTCGGGACCTACCGCCACAAGGTCGCCGGCTTCGCCCTCGCGTCCGGGCTGGGCGGTCTGGCGGGCGGACTGTATGCCTTCAACTTCCAGTATCTGCAGCCGCAGAGTTTCGGTTGGGATCTGATGGTGATCCTGCTCCTCGGCGTGGTGCTGGGCGGGCGCAAGAGCCTGTGGGGCGCGCTGGTGGGCGCTTCCCTGATCGCCCTGCTGCCCAATCTGCTATCCAACCGGGGGCTGTTCCAGATATTTTCCGCGATCGGGCTGCTGATCGCCCTGGCGGCAGGCGGACAAGGCCTGCTGAAAAAGACCACCCGCCCGTTCCAAGCCCTTGCGCCTGTTGCGGCCATGGGCATTCTGATGGTGGGCAGCCTGATCGTGGAGAACACCGAGGACTGGCGCAAGGCGATTTTCGCGCTGATGCTGTTTTCCGTAGTGGTGGGTTTGCCGGAGGGCCTGATGGGTTTCGCCGCCCGTTTCCTGACCAAGCTGTTCCACATCGAGCCGCCTCGCCTGCCGGCGCCGGCCTCGCTGGATACCGTCCTGCCCAAACGGACCGCGAACGGCGGCGCGCTTCTGGAATTGCGCGGCCTGGAACGGTACTTCGGCGGTGTCAAGGCCGTGGACGGGGTGTCCATGACCGTACAGGCCGGAGAAATCCACGGCCTGATCGGCCCCAACGGTTCCGGCAAGAGCACTGCAGTGAACGTCATTTCCGGTCTCTACGTCCCGACCGGCGGCGACATGCTGCTGCGAGGCAAGCTCCTGCCCGTCGGCAGCCTGTTCAAGGTGGCGCGGACAGGCGTGGCACGCACTTTCCAGAACCTTCAGCTGTTCGGCGAACTCAGCGCCCTGGACAACGTCATGGTCGCGCTCAAGGACGTTTACCGCAGTCCGCTGCCGCTTGTCCTGTTGGGGCTGGCCCGGGCCGAAGAAAAACGCGCCAGTGCCGCCGCTCTGGCCTTGCTGGAGCTGGTGGGACTCGGAGACCAGGCCCGCAGCCTGGCCAAGGACCTTACCTACGGTGACCAGCGCTTCCTGGAAATCGCCCGCGCGCTGGCACGCAAACCTGAACTGCTGATCCTAGACGAGCCGGCGGCAGGGCTCGCCCATCCCGATGTGAACAAGCTGATGGACATCATCAAGCGCATTCATGAACGCGGCATCAGCATCATCCTGATCGAGCATCACATGGACGTGATCAGCGAATTGTGCGGGGTCGTGACGGTACTCGATGGCGGCAAGATCATCGCCGCCGGAACGGCGGAGCAGGTCAAACGCGATCCCAAGGTGATCGAGGCCTATCTGGGTGTAGTGGACGATCCGGCAGGCGCCGCCGTGCCCGCGCAGGCTGGATGAAGGGAAGGACGGAGCTGTGCTGACGGTCGAGAATCTGCATGCAGGATACGGGACGAGCGAAGTGCTCGTCGGCGTGTCGCTTGAAGTGAAAGCGGGCACGGTGGTGGCCCTAATCGGGGCGAACGGCGCGGGCAAGACCACCACCATGCGGGCGATATCCGGGATGATCCGGCCGAATCGCGGACGCGTGCTGCTGGACGGACGGCCGGTCCAGGATCAGGATGCCGCCCACATCGCCCGCCTCGGGTTGGCGCATTCGCCGGAAGGACGGAAGGTGTTCGGCCCCCTGACGGTGGAGGACAACCTGCTGCTGGGTGCCTATGGCCGCCTGCCCCGGTTCTTCGGCTTCCGCGCCCGAGCCGCCGCCGACCTGAAAAACATCTATGCACTGTTTCCGCGCCTCGAGGAACGGCGCTTGCAGACGGCCGGCACCTTGTCGGGCGGAGAACAGCAGATGCTCGCGATCGGCCGCGCCCTGATGTCCAAGCCCAAGGTCATGCTGCTGGACGAGCCCTCCATGGGGCTTGCCCCCATCATCGTGCAGGAGGTGTTCCACACCATCCGCCGTCTCAAGGAAACCGGCATCACCTTGTTGCTGGTGGAACAGTTCGCCAAGAGCGCCCTCGAAGTGGCGGACTACGCCTACGTGATGGACCGCGGTCACATCGCCATCGAAGGAACCCCCGCCCACCTGCGCGAGGACGAGCGCGTGCTCGCCGCCTACCTGGGCTGATCGTCTGGACGCCGCGCCCGATTCCCAGCGCGACCCGGCCTGATGGATATCTGGCAGGGTCTCCTGCTGGTCGGCGCGGGCGTGCTCGGTGGCGCGGCCAACGCCATTGCAGGAGGCGGAACCTTCTTTACCTTCCCGGCCTTGCTTGCGGTGGGCGTTCCTCCCGTAGCGGCCAATGCGTCCAACTCCTTCGCCATCTGGCCGGGCCATGCCCTGGCCTTGCTGAGCTATGGCAAGGAACTCGGGCAGCGGCGCAAGGAATTGCCTCGTCTGATGGCGGCGGCCGTGTGTGGTGGCGCGTTTGGCGGTTGGTTGATGGTTCACAGCACGGACCGCTATTTTATGCAGGCCGTCCCCTGGCTCCTCTTGTCTGCCACCCTCGCCTTCGCCTTCAAGGGGCCAATGCTGGCCTTCAGCCATCAGCTCTTTTCCACACACCACGGAGGAAAGGGTGCACTCGCCGCGTTTCTCACGTTCACACTCGGCGTCTACGGAGGCTATTTCAATGCCGGGCTCGGCATCATGCTGCTTGCCACCCTGACACTGTCCGGCATTGAGGATACGCACGAGCTGAACGGCGTGAAGAATCTGCTCGCCACGGGCATCACCACCGTATCCCTGGTTTTGCTGGTGGCCAGTAGCGTGATCGTCTGGATTCCCGCTTTGGTCACCCTGACGGGCGCGATAGTCGGAGGCGTGTTGGGAGGACGCCTGGCACGCCGCATTCCCCGGAGATGGCTGGAGGGCACTGTGATCGGACTGGGCAGCCTGCTCACCGCGGTCTATGGCTTCAAGGTTTACGCCTGAGTCCGACGAGCCAGGCAATCTCAGTACTGCACCACCGCCGGATCGAGACTTCGCCACAGATACCAGGTAGCGACGGTACGCCAGGGCGCGAAGCGCACGCCATGCTCACGCAAGGCCTGGGGCGTGGGACGCGCATCATCCAGATAATGCACCGCGACGGCTTTCTGCAGGCCGATGTCGTCGACCGGCCACACATCCGGGCGGCGCAGGCTGAAGATCAGGAACATCTCCGCCGTCCAGCGGCCGATGCCACGTACGTCGACGAGCTCGGCGATCACCGCCTCATCATCCATTTTTTTCCAGCGCGCTGGCTCGACGCGGCCATCGACGAAATGCCCGGCCAGGTCGCGCAGGTACTCGGCCTTGCGGCGCGACAGGCCGCACGCGGCCAGACCGTCCAATTCGAGCGTGGCGACATGCCCAGGCGTCACATGCCGGGCGAATTCGGCAAAACGCGCCCATACGCTGTCGGCAGCCTTGACCGAAATCTGCTGGCCGACGATGGCGCGCGCGAGCGTCTGGAAAGGGTCGCCGCGGTTGCCCAGCACCGCATCGGGATAACGCGCGATCAGCCCTGCCATCACCGGATCGCCTGCGCCGAGTTCGGTGCAGGCCTGGTGCCAGTAGGTCGGTTGCACCCGGGTTTTCACAGCAGGATGATGTCGTACTGCTCCTGCGGATAGGTCGTCTCGACCTGCAGCGACACCGGCTTGCCGATGAAGTCGATGAGTTGGGCGAGGCTGCCGGATTCCTCGTCGAGAAACAGGTCGATCACGCTTTGCGCGGCGACGATGCGGTATTCACGCGCACCGAACTGGCGCGCCTCGCGCAGGATTTCGCGCAGCACGTCGTAGCATACGGTCTGCGCGGTCTTGATTTCACCCCGTCCGGCGCAGGTGGGGCAGGGTTCGCACAGCACATGCGCCAGCGACTCCCGCGTCCGTTTGCGGGTCATCTCGACCAGACCCAGCGTGGAGAATCCGCTGACGGTAGTCCGGGTGGGATCGCGCGCCAGGGTTTTCTTCAGCTCGGTCAGCACCGCGTCCTGATGCTCCGCGTTGTCCATGTCGATGAAGTCGATGATGATGATGCCGCCGAGGTTGCGCAGACGCAGTTGGCGTGCGATGGCTTGCGCGGCCTCGAGATTGGTCTTGAAGATGGTGTCGTCGAAATTGCGCGCGCCGACGAAGCCGCCGGTGTTGACGTCGACCGTGGTCAACGCCTCGGTCTGGTCGATGATGAGATAGCCGCCCGACTTCAGGTCGACGCGCCGCCCCAGTGCCTTAGCAATTTCATCCTCGATGGCATACAGGTCGAACAGCGGCCGGTCGGCACCATAGTGCTGCAGCTTGTCGTGCACCGCATGCGTATAGTTTTTCGCGAACTCCGCCATGCGCTGATAGGTTTCGCGCGAGTCGATCAGGATGCGGCTGGTGTCGCGATTGACGAAATCGCGCAGCACGCGCAGCGACAGATCGAGATCCTGGTACAGCAGGCAGGGCACCGCGCAGTTGCCGCGAGACTGGATGCTGCTCCACAGCCGCCGCAGATAGTCGATGTCCGCCTGCATCTCGATGTCTTGCGCAGTTTCGGCCATGGTGCGCACGATGAAGCCACCGGTGGCGTCTTCCGGCATCAATTGATGCAGTTTCTGGCGCAGGTGCTCGCGCTCTTCCTCGCCTTCGATCTTCTGCGAGATGCCGATGTGGGTTTCCTGCGGCAGGTAGACCAGGTAACGGCCGGCGAAGCTGATCTGGGTGGACAGGCGCGCACCCTTGGTTCCGATCGGGTCCTTGATCACCTGCACCATCAGGCTCTGCCCTTCGTGCAGGATCTGCTCGATCGGGCGTTCCGCTTCGCCGTTGTGACGTTCTTCCCATATATCAGCCACGTGAAGAAAGGCGGCGCGCTCCAGCCCGATGTCGATGAAGGCCGACTGCATGCCCGGCAGCACGCGCACCACGCGTCCCATATAGATGTTGCTCACCAGGCCGCGACACTGGGCGCGTTCGATATGCAGTTCCTGTACCGCGCCCAGGTGCAGCACGGCAACACGGATTTCCTGCGGCGTGACGTTGACGAGGATTTCTTCGCTCATGGCAAATGCTGGATCCATTGCTAAATCAAAACCGACGCAAACATCCACGGCAACCGCGTGGCGCGCCCGGAAAGCGGGCCTCGGTTTTGATTTAGGAAAGGTTTGGTTAAATATCGCTCAGACAGCGAGACCGAAGGTCCTCAATAAAATGGCTGTGTCATATAACGGCAGGCCCATGATGCCGCTGTAGCTGCCGTCGATATGCTCGACGAACGCGCCGGCGCGCCCTTGGATGCCGTACGCGCCCGCCTTGCCGAGGTATTCACCGGTTTCCAGGTAGCGGCCGATGGCCGCCGCATCGAGCTCGGCCAGTCTGACCTGGCTGGAAGACAGGCGCATTTCCATCCGGTCTTCGTGCTGTACCGCCACAGCGGTGTGTACTTGATGCGTACGCCCCGACAAGCGCATCAGCATGGCTTCAGCGCCGGCGCGATCGGCCGGCTTGCCCAGAATGGCGCCGTCAAGCTCGACCACCGTGTCCGCACCCAGCACGGGAAAACGCAACAGACGGCGGGCGTCCACTGCGCGCCAGCCGCAGGCAGCCTTTTCGATTGCCATGCGCTGTGCGAAATCGGACGCCACCTCATTTGCGCGCGGAACCTCGACGACGTCCATGCGACCCGCCACCGCACGCAGCGCCAGCACGTCGAAGGCCACCCCGATCTGTTTCAGAAGCTCGCGCCGCCGCGGCGACTGGGACGCCAGATAGATTCGTTTGTCGACCAGCATGATTCTCGTTATTCCCCCTAGGGCGTGGTAACACTAATTTCGCACCCGCGTTGCCGCGAGAAAGCGATGGATGCAAGGCGCGTTGCGCTGGCAAGGGCCATCCCTTGCCAAGCGGCGCAACGCCGCAGACGCGCTTTCTCGCGGCAACCCGGAGGGACGGGCTGATTCGGGCGCATCCCTTTGTCGCGAGCCGCTTGCAGTAAATGACACTGCGGCCCGTCTCGCTTCGTGGGCTGCATCCCGAATCGGCCTCGTCGCGGGCGTGAAATTAGTGTTACCACGCCCTAATCCCGATGGTAGGGATGGCCCTTGATGATGCATACGGCACGATACAACTGCTCGGCCAGCAGCACCCGCGCCAGCGCATGCGGCAAGGTCAGTTTTGACAGGCCCAGCAGCTTGCCGGCACGCGTCTTCACGCTGGCGTCAAGACCGTCCGCCCCGCCGATGACAAATGCCGGCGACAGTCCCTCCGCCATCCAGCCTTGCAGCCATGCCGCGAGTTCGCGCGTGGTCGCCTGCGTGCCGCGCTCGTCGAGCACTACCGGCACACAGCCCGCAGGCAACCCGGCCAGGATACGCTCGGCCTCCAGCTGACGCGCACGTGACCCATCCTCTCCTGCCACCCGATGCCCGGGCTTGATCGCATTCAGGAGCAGCGGCATGTCCGGCGGCATACGCCGCGCGTAATCATCGTAGCCCGCATCGATCCAGCCAGGCATCTTGTGGCCGACGGCGATCACATGGAGTTTCATCGGGCCACGCCAATCCTAGTGGTCGGCTTGGATGTGCCGCGCGCGCGCTGCTTCGCCCGCGCCCCACAGTTCTTCCAGATTGTAATGGGCACGTGCGGCGGGCTGCATGACATGGACGATCACTTCGCCCAGGTCCAGCAGCACCCAGTCGCCCGTGTCCTCGCCTTCCGTGTTGCCCACGTATTCGCCCGCCTCTTTCATCTTGACGCGCACATTGTCGGCAAGCGCGCGTGTTTGACGGTTGGACGTGCCGCTGGCAATCACCATGCGTTCGAACAGCGAGGTGAGCTTGCTGGTATCGAGCACGGCGACGTCCTGGCCCTTGATGTCTTCAAGGGCGGCGACGATCAGTTTAACTTTCTCTTCAATATTCATGTGCATGCGTAAAGTTGGTATTCGTGAATGTAATCCAGCACGGCGTCGGGAAGCAGGTAACGCGCACTGTCGTGTCGGGCGAGCATGCCGCGGATCGCGGTAGCCGAAATGTCCAGCAGCGGGGTTGCGCGCAGCAGTATCGCACCGGCCGGCTGGGCGGCCGGATTGCGGCTGGCGACCTGACGTTGCGTCACTTCGCTTTTCAAGGGCTCCATTATGGCGCCCGGCTGCAGCAACTGTGCACCGGGCCGGGTCGCCACGGCAATATTCGCCAGTTCGAATAGCCCCCGCCAGTCGTGCCAGCCGGGCAGGCCGAGAAACGCATCCGCCCCCAGCAGCAGCCAGAGCGGCTGCTGCTGGCCCAGCTCGGCACGCAAGGCCATGAGTGTGTCGACCGTGTAGCTTGGCTGTGGGCGCTGCACCTCGCGCGCATCTGCCACAAAGCGCGGATTGCCATCGATCGCGCGACGCACCATTTCCAGCCGATGGCCGGCCGCCGTACGCGGCGCATCGCGGTGCGGCGGCTGCCCGGCAGGGATGAACAGGACGCGCTCAAGGGCCAGGGCATCGGCCATGTCCTCCGCCAGGCGCAGGTGGCCGAAATGGATGGGGTCGAAGGTGCCGCCCATCACGCCGATGGGCGACATGGCCTTATCCGCGGACGTGCCCATCTCCCAATACCACCCACTTCTGGCTGGTCAGGCCTTCCAGGCCGACCGGGCCGCGTGCGTGGATCTTGTCGGTGGAAATGCCGATCTCCGCGCCCAGGCCGTATTCGAAGCCGTCGGCAAAACGGGTGGAGGCGTTGACCACCACGCTGGCCGAATCGACCTCGCGCAGGAAACGCCGCGCCCGGCCATAGTCCTCGGTGACAATGGCATCGGTATGGTGCGAACCGTGGGTGTTGATGTGGGTCATCGCAGCGTCGACATCGTCAACCATTTTCACTGCAATGATGGGGCCGAGATATTCCTCGTCCCAGTCGGTGTCCACCGCAGCCTTCAGCTTGTCCGCCGCGACACCTGCACCCATCAGGATGCCCAGCGCCTCGGGACAGCAGCGCATTTCCACCCCTTTGCCCGTCAGCATTTTCCCGATCTCGGGCAGCACCGTCGCGGCGACTCCGCGCGCCACCAGCAATGATTCCGCGGTGTTGCAGGTGCCGTAGCGCTGCGTCTTGGCGTTCTCGACGATTTTCACGGCTTTCGCCAGATCGGCGCGGTCGTCGACGTACACATGGCAGTTACCGTGCAGATGCTTGATCACCGGCACCCGCGCTTCGCCGGTGATGCGCTCGATCAGGCCCTTGCCGCCGCGCGGCACGATGACGTCGACGTAATCCTTCATGGTGATGAGTTCGCCCACCGCGGCGCGGTCGGTGGTCTCGATCACCTGTACCACGGTCGCGGGCAACCCGGCGGCTTCCAGCCCTTCGCGCACGCAGGCGGCGATCGCCTGGTTGGAGTGCAGTGCTTCGGAACCGCCGCGCAGGATCGCCGCGTTGCCGGATTTGAGGCACAGCCCGGCGGCGTCCGCCGTCACGTTGGGGCGCGCTTCGTAGATGATGCCGATGACACCGAGCGGCACCCGCATCTTGCCAACCTGGATGCCGGAAGGGCGGTACTTGAGGCCGTCGATCTCGCCGATCGGGTCGGGCAGTGCGGCAATCTGTTCCAGGCCATCGGCCATGCCCGCTATGGTCCTGTCGGTCAGCTGCAGACGGTCGAGCAGCGCCGTATCGTAGCCCGAACTGCGTGCATGCTCCATGTCGCGCATATTGGCCTCGAGCAATTTTGCGGCATCGCGCCGGATCGCCATCGCCATGGCCTGCAGGGCACGGTTCTTCTGGTTGGTGTCGGCACGGGCAATCATGCGCGAAGCTTCGCGCGCCTGTTTGCCCACCGTCTGCATATAGCTTTTCACATCCATCATCTTGTCCTGTTCCCTGGCTGCCCGGAATCAGGTCCAGCCAGTGTCATACCCACGCGCAGCAGCGTATCCCAGGGGTCGCCCACGCGTTCCAGTCCCTTCGCCTGGCGGTCGATCAGCGCCAGATCGGCCAGTGCGGTTTCGACCTGCGCCAGGCTCAGGCGTTTCAGCGCCCGCTCGATCTGCGGTGCACGCTGCTTGTCGCGCCCCCAGAGCGTGCGCATCAAACCGGACAGGCTGTCGCCCTGTGCCAGCGCCAATTTTAGCCTGAGGAGCAACTGCACTGCCGATGACACCTGCCACAGGATGGCCGGTACCGCTTCGCCAGCATCCCTGAGATCGATGACCACCTGCGCAAATCGTACGCCGTCACCCGCATACAGCGCATCCTGCAGCGCATCGGCTTCGAGCCGGCTGACATCGACCACCGCATGTTCGACATCGGCCAGCGTCACCGTTCCTGGCGGCAGCAACAGCGCGAGTTTGTCGATTTCCTGCTGGGCGGCCAACAGATTACCCTCGACCTGGTCGGCCAGAAAATCCAGCGCAGCGCGTTCGGCGCGCAGGCCCTGCCGGGCCAACCGCCGATCGATCCAGTTAGGCAAGGCGGCGCGATCGACGGGTCGCGCCTCGACGACCACACCGCTTTTGGCGAGCGCCGCGAACCAGCGGCTTTGCATGGTCTTCCAGTCCAGTCCCGGCAGGCTGATGAGCGTAAGCGTATCGGCCGGCAGGCGGCCGGCGTAGGTCTCCAATGCCTTGGCGCCGTCGACGCCGGGCTTGCCGGAGGGAATGCGGATTTCGGTCAGGCGGCGTTCGCCGAACAACGAGAAATTATCGCCGCTGGCAAAAATGCCCTGCCAGTTGGTGCGCCCCTGCGCCGTAAACACGTTGCGTTCGCTGTGTCCCGCTGCGCGGGCCGCCGCACGAATGGCGTCGCCCGCCTCCTGTGCCGCCAGGGGCTCGTCGCCCACCACCACGTAAAGCGCGGCCAAGCCGCGCGCAAGCTGCTCGGGCAGGCGTTCAGCCGGGATGTTCATCGGCTGCTGGACTGGGCTTGATCGCCTGCAGACGGCGCACGATCCGCTGGGCGGCGTTGTCGTCCATATCGCGATACAGCAACTGCTCTTCCGCGCCCTTGGCCAGCACCTTGGTGTCGTCGTAAGTGATATCGCGCGTGAGTTCGAGAACCTCGGGCGCCGCCAGACGTTTCCCCGCCTTGTCGTTGACTGAATACGTCAGCCGCAGACCCAGGCGATATTCGGTAACGCGTCCCGCCCCGGACAAGGAAAGAATGATCTTGGTGCGTTCTTCCTGGCTGATCTTGAGCACCGCCTCGGCTTCGCCCGCACTCGCCGCCAGCCGGGTTTTCTTGTTCGAGGTCAGGCTGTTCCGGATGCGCTGCGCGACCAGGCTGCCGGCCGGCGCGTCGACATACAGGGTGGCAAACGGGATACCGTCATAGCGGCGCAGCTGGAAGCCGCACCCGGTCGCGAGGAGCGCCGGCACGGCCGCAAGGAAGAGTCGTCGGTTCATAGCACGATATTAACCAAACGCCCGGGCACCACCACCACTTTTTTCGGCGGCTGGCCTTCCAGGTATTTCTGGGCCGCGTCGCTCGCCAGCGCGGCGGCCTCGATCGCCGTCTTGTCGGCCGCCGCCGCCACGCGGATCTGCCCGCGCAGCTTACCGTTGACCTGCAGCATCAGTTCGATTTCGTCCTGTACGAGTGCAGATTCGTCGAACGCCGGCCACGCCAGCACGGCGCCCGGCTTGAGTTCGGCATAGAGGGATTCAGCGATATGCGGCACGATCGGCGCCAGCAGGGCAACAGCGGCTTCGAGCACTTCCTGGCGCACGCTGCGGGTGACGGCGTCGTCGCCCTCCAGCTTCGCCAGCGCATTCATCAATTCCATCACCGCGGCGATCGCCGTGTTGAACTGCTTGCGGCGTTCAATATCGTCGCTGACTTTCTGGATGGTCTGGTGCAGTTGGCGACGCAGGGTTTTGGCTGCGTCGGACAGCTCACCGCCGGCGAATGCCGCGACCACACCACCCTGCACGTGCTCGTAGGCCATCTTCCACAGGCGCTTGAGGAAGCGGTGCGCGCCCTCTACGCCTGCATCCGACCATTCCAGGCTCTGTTCCGGTGGCGCCGCGAACATGGTGAACAGGCGCGCGGTGTCGGCGCCATACTGGTCGATCAGCGCCTGCGGGTCGACGCCGTTGTTCTTCGACTTCGACATCTTCTCGGTGCCGCCGACGACCACCGGCTGGCCGTCGGATTTCAGGATCGCCACGCCATCCTTCGTTTCGACGTCGGCCGGGTTGAACCAGGTCTTCTTGCCGTCGGCCGCCTCGCGGTAATAGGTGTCGGCGACGACCATGCCCTGCGTCAAGAGATTGGCGAACGGCTCGTCGCTCGCCACCAGCCCCTCGTCGCGCATCAGCTTGTGGAAGAAGCGCGCGTACAGCAGGTGCAGGATCGCGTGCTCGATGCCGCCGATGTACTGATCGACCGGCAGCCACTGGTTGGCCCGCGCATCGAGCATGCCGCCGGCGAAATCAGGGCAGGCATAGCGCGCGTAGTACCACGACGACTCGACGAAGGTATCCATGGTGTCGGTCTCGCGCCGCGCCGCGCCGCCGCACTTCGGGCATGTGCAATTAACAAAGTCGGCGCGCTTGTTGAGCGGGTTGCCGGAACCGTCGGGCACCACGTCCTCGGGCAGCACCACCGGCAGCTGCTCGGCCGGCACCGGCACGTCGCCGCAGGCGTCGCAGTGGATGATGGGGATGGGGCAGCCCCAGTAGCGCTGGCGCGAAATACCCCAGTCGCGCAGGCGGAACTGGGTTTTCTTCTCGCCGAGGTTCAGCGCGGCGAGGTCGGCGGCGATGGCGTCGACCGCGGCCTCGTAGCCGAGGCCGTCGTATTTAGCGGAATTGACACAGCGACCGCGCGCCTTGTCGCCATACCATTCCTGCCAGGCGTCGAGCGAGAAGGTTTCGCCTTCGACCCCAACCACCTGCTTGATCGGCAAGCCGTATTTCTGCGCGAAGCCAAAATCGCGCTCGTCGTGCGCCGGCACGGCCATCACCGCGCCTTCGCCGTAGCTCATCAGCACGTAGTTGCCGACCCAGACGGGCACCTGTTCGCCGGTGAGCGGATGCGTCACCTTAAGGCCGGTGTCCATGCCCTTCTTTTCCATCGTCGCCATGTCGGCCTCGGCGACGCTGCCCTGCTTGCACTCATTGATGAACGCAGCGAGCGCGGGGTTGTCGGCAGCGGCGCGAGTGGCGAGCGGATGCTCGGCGGCGACGGCGCAGAAGGTCACGCCCATGATGGTGTCGGCGCGGGTGGTGAACACCCACAGCTGCTCGTCCTTGCCGTCCATCTGATAGGGGAAGGCGAAGCGCACGCCGACGCTCTTGCCGATCCAGTTGGCCTGCATGGTCTTGACGCGCTCGGGCCAGCCCGGCAGATGGTCCAGACCGCTCAGCAGCTCGTCGGCATATTGGGTAATCCGGAAGAAATACATCGGGATGTCGCGCTTCTCGACCAGCGCGCCAGAGCGCCAGCCTCGGCCCTCGATCACCTGCTCGTTGGCCAGCACGGTCTGGTCGACCGGGTCCCAGTTGACGGTGGCCATCTTCTTGTAGATCACGCCCTTCTCGAACAGGCGGGTGAACAGCCACTGCTCCCAGCGGTAGTAGTCGGGCTTGCAGGTGGCCAGTTCGCGCGACCAGTCGATCGCGAAGCCCAGCGCCTGCAGCTGCGTGCGCATGTGGTCGATGTTGGCGTAGGTCCAGGCGGCGGGCGGCACGTTGTTGGCGATGGCGGCGTTCTCCGCCGGCAGGCCGAAGGCGTCCCAGCCCATCGGTTGCATCACGTTGAAACCGCGCAGGGCGTGGTAGCGCGCCAGCACGTCGCCGATGGTGTAGTTGCGCACGTGGCCCATGTGCAGCTTGCCCGACGGATAGGGGAACATCGACAGGCAATAGTATTTGGGGCGATCGGACGCGTCGCGGGCGCGGTAGACCTGGTTGGCCGCCCATTGCGCTTGCGCGGCGCGCTCGATTTCCGAGGGAAGGTATTTTTCTTGCATCAAAACCGCTCAAAATAGTGAAAATGCTGGTGGGCGATTATACCTATCGCCTTCATGCGGCCGCCGCATGGCAGGATGACGCTATTTTCGGTGCACCCGGGAGAAACCGCATGCCCTGTCGAACGCTTCGCCTGATTCTGCTGTGGCTGCTGGCCGGGTGGCAATTCGCCTGGGCGGATCCGCCGCCGGCAGAAGCCCCGGCCGCTTCAACCGATGTCCTGCAGCAGCTCAAGTCTGCGCCCAGCCGGGGACTGCTTTACGAAGTCAGCCGGGACGGGAAGACCGCCTATCTTTTCGGCACGATACACGTCGGCAGGCCGAATTTCTTTCCGCTCGACCTCGTCGTCACCCAGGCCCTGGCGCAATCCAGCGAACTGGTGGTCGAACTCGACGCCACCCAGGGCGACAAGATGCAAGCCGCCGTGCAGCGTCATGCCGTCCTGCCCGATTCCCAACGTCTCGATTCCCTGCTGTCCCCCTCCCTCCGGAAACGGCTGCAAACCCAGCTCGACACCCTGGGGATCCCTCGCGACTCGCTTCAGGCATACAAACCCTGGATGGCCGCGTTATCGATCATGATGGGCGCCATGCAGGCATCGGGCTTCGAGCCGGCCTATGCCACCGATCTGTACCTGATCGCACTGGCGAAGGGGCTCAACAAGCCGATCGATGAACTGGAAAGCATCGACTATCAGCTCGAGCTTTTCGACAGCACCACGCGCCAGGAACAACTCGCCTTTCTCGATGAAACACTCCGAATGCTGGAGCAGGGCCGGCTACGTGGCGACACCCAGGCACTCGTCGATGCCTGGCTCGATAGCGATGCGCAGGCCCTGCAGCAGCAATCGCTGGCATCGATGCGCGAGAACCCGCGTTCGGCACGCTGGATGCAGCAAAAACTGTTTACCGAACGCAACCGTCACATGGCGGCGAGCATCGACCGCATGCTCGCCGCAGGCCGCCAGCCCTTTGTCGCCATCGGCGCCCTGCACCTGACCGGCGCGGACGGCGTGCCTGCGTTGCTGGCAATGCGCGGTTATCGCATCAAGAACCTTTACCCCTGAGGAGGCCCCATGAAAAACCTGCTTTTGCCCACGTTGATCGCTCTCGCCTTCCCGGCTGCCGCCGCCCAGCCCGACGTCCTGCCGGTCAAGCAGATCAGTCTCGAACTCGCGCGCGACATCGCCATGGGCGCTGTCGAAGCCTGCCGGGGGCAGGGATATAACGTATCCGCCGTCGTACTCGATCGCGCCGGCAACGTTCAGGCCGCACTGCGCGACACACTGGCGGCGCGCCACACCCTCGAAATCGCCGAACGCAAGGCCGGCATGAGCATCATGTCCGGCATCGATTCCGGCGAATTCCGCGCCGCTCGCGGCGACATCCGTCCTGAACTCAACCATATCGACGGCCTCATCGTGATGGAAGGCGGCCTGCCGATCCGGGCTGCCGGCAGCCTGATCGGCGCGGTCGGGGTGTCGGGCGCACCCGGCGGCGACAAGGACGCCGCCTGCGCCGCCGCCGCCCTGCAGAAAGTCGAGGAACGCCTGGAATTCGCCTCGTAGCGCATTACGGCGAGACGCCCGCGCTGGCTGCGCGTTTGTTGCCACCCACGACTCCTTAACGCGCCCGCGAGCGCATGCGCCGTCGCTACTACCACGGCCTACGCCTTGCGGTTAAAATGGCGCGTTTCGCTTTCATTCTCATACCTCTTCAGGGAGTCCCAGCATGTCCAAGAAGCATCCCGTCATTGCGGTCACGGGTTCATCCGGCGCCGGCACCACCACCGTCAAGCGCGCGTTCGAGCACATCTTCTTCCGCGAAAAAATCAATGCCGCCGTCATCGAAGGCGACAGCTTCCACGCCCTGTCGCGGGTGGAATTCAAGGAAGCCGTGAAAAAAGCCGAAGCCGAAGGCAACATGTCGTTCAGCCACTTCGGCCCGGAGGCCAACCACTTCGCCAAGCTGGCCGAACTGTTCGAAACCTACGGCAAGACCGGCGGCGGCAAGAAGCGCTACTACATTCACAGCGACGAAGAAGCCGCCGAGCACAACAAGCGCCTCAACACCAGTCTCAACCCGGGCGAGTTCACCCCGTGGGAAGACGTGCCCGCCGGCTCCGACGTGCTGTTCTATGAAGGCCTGCACGGCCTGGTGAAGACCGACGACGTCGACGTTGCCAGGCACGTCGACCTCGGCATCGGCGTGGTACCCATCGTCAACCTCGAGTGGATCCAGAAGATCCATCGCGACGGCGCCGAGCGCGGCTATTCGGCCGACGTCATCGTCGACACCATACTGCGCCGCATGCCGGACTACGTGAACTACATCACGCCGCAGTTCTCGCGCACCGACATCAACTTCCAGCGTGTCTCCACCGTCGACACCTCCAACCCTTTCATCACACGCGACATCCCGACGCCGGACGAGAGCTTCATCGTGATCCGCTTCCGCGAACCGAAGGGCGTCGATTTCCCCTACCTGCTGAACATGATCCCGAACTCCTTCATGTCGCGCCGCAACACCATCGTGGTGCCGGGCGCCAAAATGGGCTTCGCCATGGAACTGATCCTGGCGCCGCTGATCCAGGACATGATCGCGAACAAGAACAAGTAAACACAGTGGGGCCGGTTGTGACCGGTCTCGCCCCAAACGAAAACGGAGCCAGGCGGCTCCGTTTTCATTTGGCATCGAGAAATTCATCCTTGCCAAGCCGTAGGATACGCTGTGCGCGCAAACGCTTCGAACCGGCTAGCCTCAAGCGGTTTGCTGAAGTAATACCCCTGCACCTCGCGGCATCCCTGTTCGTGCAGGAAAGTCAACTGACCGTCCGTCTCGACGCCTTCTGCGATGGTGAGCAATCCCAGGCTGTCTGCCAGACGGATGATGGCGCTGACGATGGCACGATCTTCCGGGTCCTCGGCGATCCCCCTGACGAAGGACTGGTCGATCTTAAGGCGATGGACCTTGAAACGTTTCAGATAGCTCAGGGAGGAATACCCGGTTCCGAAGTCGTCGATCGACATGCGAATACCGCGTTCATACAGGTTGTCCATGATCGCGATGGCTGCCGGCGCGTCATCCATCGCCACGCTTTCGGTCAGCTCCAGTTCCAGGTACTGCGGCGGCAGCCCGACTTCTTCAAGGATCTGGCTGACCCGTTCAGGCAGATGGGGATGGCGGAACTGCACGGCCGACAGATTGACCGCCATGGCCATGGGCGCCAGCCCCCCATCCACCCAGGCTTTCATCTGCTGCACGGCACTGCGCATGGCCCATTCGCCGATCGGCAGAATCTGTCCGCTTTCTTCCGCAATCGGGATGAACTCGGCTGGCGCGATCGTGCCGATCTCGGGATGCTCCCAGCGTAGCAGTGCCTCCACGCCGATGAGCCCTCCGTCATGCAATGAAAACTGGGGCTGGTAGTGCAGGCTCAGCTGGTTGCGTTCCAGTGCGCGGCGCAAGGCGTTTTCCATCTGCAGATTGCGTGCCGAGCGCGCCTGCATTTCCGCAGTGAAAAAACGGTAGGTATTGCGCCCGTCGTGCTTGGCGCGATACATGGCGGCATCGGCACATTTGGAGAGCGCCTCGAAGTCCTCGCCATCACTGGGATACATGGCAATGCCGATGGACAGCGTCACGCCCAGTTCAAACCCCTCGATCTGGTAAGGCTGTGCCACGGCTTCCAGCAGTTTTTCGGCCACATGTGCCGCGCCGCCGCTATCGGTGGTGGGCAGGATCAGGATGAATTCGTCGCCACCCTGGCGTGAAACCGTGTCCACGTCGCGTATGGCGTCTTTCAGGCGGCCGGCGACGGTGATCAGCAATTCGTCGCCAATGCGGTGGCCCAACGTGTCGTTGACATTCTTGAAGTGGTCGAGATCGGCGAACAGGATGGCAACCTGCGTGCCATTACGCTGGGCTGCACTGAGTTCATGGCTGATGCGGTCGCCAAGCAGTGCGCGGTTCGGTAGCCCGGTAAGGGGGTCGAAATGCGCAAGACGCTGGATGTGCGCCTGTGCCGCCTTGCGCTGGGTGATATCGCTTGCAATACCGATGTAGTGGCTTACTTCGCCCTTCTCGTCGCGCACCTGGATGATCGAGAGCAGCTCCGGGTACAGGCTGCCGTCCTTGCGGCGATTCCAGACCTCGCCCTGCCAGCGGCCGTGTGCGGCGATGTCGGCCCACATCGCCGCGTAGAACGCCTTGTCGTGACGTCCCGAGGACAGCATGCGCGGATTTCGCCCCAGCACGTCGGCCTCGCTATAGCCGCTGATCGCAGTGAATGCCTGGTTGACCATCACGAGGTTGTGCTGGGCGTCGGTGATCATGATGCCCTCGCCGCTTTGCTCGTATACCTTGGCCGCGAGACTGACTTGCGCCTCGGCCTGCTTGCGTTTGCTGATGTCGACGAACGTCGCGATCGCACCTACCGTCACACCGTCGACGACGATGGGATTGGACCAGTATTCGACCGGAATCGGCGTGCCATCCTTGCGCCAGAACACCTCGTCGGACACATTGACCGCCTGGTTGGACAGGTAGGCGCGATGCATCTTGCATTCGCTTTCCGGATAAGCGCGCCCATCATGATAGGAATGATGAATCAGGTCGTGGGTGGACTTGCCCAGCACTTCCCGCTCATCCTGGTAGCCCAGTATGTGCAGGAAAGCGCGGTTGGCAAACGTACACTTTCCCTCGAAATCCACACCGTAGGCGGCCTCCGCCATCGAATCGAGCAGCAGTTGAAGACGCTCCCGCGAGTCGCGCAACGCCTGTTCCGCCCGCTTGCGCTCGGTAATATCCTCCCCGGAAGAAAGCACGCTCTTCACTCTGCCCGCTGCGTCCCGCAGGACCGCGTTATGCCAGGCCACGATGCGCTCCTCTCCGCCCTGGGCCAGGATCGCATTCTCCGTGTATTCGACCGGTGTGACATTCCCTTCCAGCATCTGGGCGAACCTGGCCCTGACCTCGTTTCGTATGCGTTCAGGCAGGAAATGCTCAAACCAGTCCTTGCCGAGAATGTCCGTCTCCGGCACGCCCAGCATTTCACAGCCCTTGCGATTGACGAGCTCGACGCACCCCGCGATGTTCAGCGCAACCAGCATCACGCCGGCGACATTCAGGTATTGCTGGGTGCGCTCCTGCGAATCGCGCAGGGCCCGTTCCGCCTCGACCCGGGCGGTGATGTCTCGGGCGATGCCCAGCACGCCGACCAGCCGCCCCGCCGTATCGAACATGGGCGTCTTGACCGTCTCGAACAATCCGCCACCACCGTCGGCGAAGTTCAGCCATTCCTCGTTGACGCTCGGCTTTCCGGCCTCCATGGCCGTGCGATCGTGCGCGCGAAAAAAATCCGCCTGTTCCTTGTCGACGAAATCGTAGTCGGTCTTGCCGACGATATCAGCTTCGCTGGCGCCGACGAAGTGCGCGAACATCGGATTGCAATCCAGAAAGACCCCTTCCGAATCCTTCAGCCAGACCAGGTCGGGAATGGCATCGAGCGTGGCCCGCAGCTTGCGCTGCGTCATCAGGATTTCGGCGGTGCGCTGCTCGACACGCGCCTCGAGCAGTTGTTTGTGCGCTTTCAACACAAACAGAAGCCAGACCAGGTAGCCCAGCATCAGACTGAACACCAGCGCCAGCACGGTCATGCCCGAGAGCCTGAACGGCTGCGCCCATCCTGCGGCCGGTGCCACGCTCAGCATCCAGGTGGCATTGGGGACCTGTACAGCCTGCACGACAGGATTGACGAGCGACATGCTCGAGGAACGAAGGATGACCTGCTTTTTCCCGCTGCCCGGCTGGACGCGCCACAGTTCATAGGCCAGGCCCTCGTCGTCGAGATGGCTCAGATGGGCCTGATCGAGCGCCCCCGGCAGGCGCATCACGACCATGGTGAATCCCCAGAATAACGGATGTCCCGTCCTGTCTTCAAGGAACACCGGCAAACGTCCTACGATCCCCGTTCCGCCGATCGCCAGTTCAAGCGGCCCGGCGAGGGTCAGCTTGCCGCTGTCGCGGGCGCGCAAGGCGTCGTCGCGAAGCGCCGGGGCATTCAGCAGATCCAGGCCGATGCCGGCCCGGTTGCCGGGCGCCATGTCCCGGACAATTCCGTCAGGCGCCAGTGCCAGCGCGGATACGCCGGGATATAACGGCAGGATCGTCGCAGCCAGGGACGCGAAATCGGGGACGCGCCCCTGTCCCTGGCGCACCAGGGCCGCCAGGGTCTGGCTGGCAGACAGCGCGTGCTCGATGGCGTATTCGATCGAATGCACATGGTCGGCGGCAAGACGGGCCACGCGCGCACGTTCGGATTCCCGGGAATTCTGTTCAAACTGCCAGACGAGCGCACCCGACACGATGGCGGAGAGGAGAAAAACAATCACGCCCACAAGCAGCGGACGGTTGAGATGGTGCGTGTCTGGAACCGCCATTGCGCTCGACCCCATCGTCATGAACAAGGATCCTCGGTAATCGTGGTGTAACGCCATCCAACTGCCACATCATAGTCGGTCTTTCCGCACAGGCGACGGCAAACCGGGGCCGCGCATTCAGATCATCGCGAACCCGACCAGGGCGACCTCGTCTCCGTCCTTGACGGGCGACGATTTTTCAACGAACTGCTTGTTGATCGTGACGTTCAGCTTGGGATTGCCGAGCAGCATTTTTTTCCATATTTCGCCGCGCTGGGACAACACGAACAACAGGCGCTCGACGTCGGTCACGTCGGGCGGCAGGGCGATCTCGTCTGACACCATGCCAAGCGTGTCCACGAGATCGCCAAAAAACAAAATTTTCACCATCTGTAGACCTTTATAATCTGCGATTGACTGTCTGATTTTACCCCCGTATGTCCGCCTCCCCTGAAGGGCACAAGCATCTGCTGGAAAGCCTCAATCCCGAACAGCGCGCTGCGGTGACACTGCCGCACGAATCTGCGCTGATTCTGGCAGGCGCCGGCTCGGGCAAGACGCGGGTGTTGACCACACGCATCGTGTGGCTGATCCAGACCGGCCAGGTGTCGCCGCACGGCATCCTCGCGGTGACCTTCACCAACAAGGCGGCGAAGGAAATGCTCACCCGCATCTCGGCCATGCTGCCGATCAATACACGCGGCATGTGGGTCGGCACCTTCCACGGGCTGGCCAACCGGCTGCTGCGCACGCACTGGCGCGAGGCGGGGCTGCCGCAGTCGTTCCAGATCCTGGACAGTTCGGACCAGCTGTCGGCGATCAAGCGATTGATGAAGGCGATGAACGTCGACACCGAGAAATACGAGCCGAAAAAAGTGCAGTGGTTCATCAACAGCCACAAGGAAGCCGGCCGGCGCGCACGCGACGCCGAGGCCTTCGACGAATACTCGATACGGATGGCCGAGCTGTTCGAGGCCTACGACGCGCAATGCCAGCGCGAGGGCGTGGCGGATTTTCCCGAGCTGCTGCTGCGTTCCTATGAGCTCCTGTACCGCAACGAGCCGCTGCGCCAGCATTACCGCGACCGTTTCAAGCACATCCTGATCGACGAATTCCAGGACACCAACACGCTGCAGTACCGCTGGCTGAAGCTGTTCGCCGGCCCGCACACCGCCTTGTTCGCGGTCGGTGACGACGACCAGTCGATCTACGCCTTTCGCGGCGCCAACACCGCCAACATGGCCGAGTTCGAGCGTGAGTTCGCGCACGGCAACGTCATCAAGCTGGAGCAGAACTACCGCAGCCACGGCCACATCCTCACCGCCGCCAACACACTGATCTCGCAGAACGCCCACCGCCTCGGCAAGAACCTGTGGACCGCGGAAGGCGAGGGTGAGCCGATTCGCATCTTCGAGGCTTACTCCGACCAGGACGAGGCGAGTTTCGTGGTCGACGAGGTGAAGGCGCTCAATCGCGAGGGGGTGGCGCTGTCAGACATGGCGCTGCTGTATCGTTCCAACGCGCAGTCACGGGTACTGGAACACGCGCTGTTTTCCGCCCACGTGCCGTATCGCGTGTACGGCGGCCTGCGCTTTTTCGAGCGCCAGGAAATCAAGCACGCGCTGGCCTACCTGCGTCTCCTGACCAACCCGGAAGACGACGGCGCCTTCCTGCGCGTGGTCAACTTTCCCGCACGCGGCATCGGCGCACGCACGCTGGAACAGCTCGCCGACCACGCCGCGCGTTCGGGCAGCAGCCTGTGGCAGGCTGCGTGCACCAGCAGCGGCAAGGTCGCCGGCTTCGCCAAGCTGATCGAGGAGATCAAGCAGGCCACCGCCGATCTGCCGCTGGCCGAGGTGATCGACCATGTCATCGAGGCCAGCGGCCTGGCGGATTACTACCGTGCCGACAAGGACGGCGCCGATCGCCTGGAAAACCTCAACGAACTGATCAACGCCGCTGCATTGTTTTCGGAAGAAGGCGGGCTTTCGGATGTGCCCGAAGCAACACCGGACGGTTCTGTTCCAACCGAGGCGCCGTCCGAACTGGATCGTTTTCTCGCCCACGCCGCGCTGGAAGCCGGAGAACACCAGGCCGGCGCCGGGCACGACGCGCTGCAGCTGATGACGGTCCATGCCGCCAAGGGACTGGAATTCCACGCGGTGTTCATCACCGGGCTGGAGGAAAGCCTGTTTCCGCACGAGCAGAGCGCCCATGAGGAGAACGGCCTGGAAGAGGAACGGCGGCTGATGTACGTAGCGATCACCCGCGCGCGGCGGCGTCTGTACCTGTCGCACGCGCAGTCGCGCATGCTGCATGGGCAGATCCGCTACAGCCTGCCGTCGCGTTTTCTCGACGAACTGCCGGAACAGGTCTTGCTCAACCTCAACCGCCGCGATTCCGCCTATCCGTCAGGCGTCCAGCAGACCACCGGTCGCTATGGCACGCCAGCCCCGGGCAACGACACCGGCTACAAGGTGGGGCAAAGCGTCGCCCACGCCAAATTCGGTACCGGCATCATCATCGATTTCGAAGGGCGCGGCGCGGACGCACGGGTACAGGTGAAATTTCGCGACGCCGGGACGAAGTGGCTCGCGTTGGCCTACGCCAAACTGTCGCCTGCCTGAACCGGTGCGGTATCGTCTGCCCATACCGCGAAAATCGCCTGGTACGAGGCATACAGCGAACCGAACAGCACCGGCATTGCAACCAGCAGGCCGAGCAGCAGCGGCACCAGCGCGGCGATGAACAGCAGCAGGCCGAGCGCGATGCTGTTGGTCAGCATCGCCAGCCAGTTGCGGGCAACGGCCTTGAGGCTCACGCCCAGCGCGGTGGCCGGGCGGGCGCCACCGAACAGGATCAGCGCGGGAGCGAACCAGGTGGCCATGATCAGCGGGACAAACAGCGCCATGCCGACCAGCACGGCAGGCAGCGCCTGATTCATCATGGCCTGCATCTCGGCCGGCGAGGCCTTGCCGCCTTTGGCGGTGTCCATCACGGTCTGCGGGTCGAAGCCCATGGCAAGCATGATCTGGCCGATCACCAGCGCACCCAGCAGCTGCACTGCACCAACCGTCATCAGCGGAATCACCGGTCCGCGCACCCCCGCCAGGAAATGCGGCAACTCGAGTTCCTTGCTCCGATCGAGTGCGCGATACGCCGCCATGAAGCCTGCCACCATCAAGGGCGAGGCCAGATCCGACAGCGAACCGCCCACCAGCGGGATGAGGCCGAGCCCCATGATCGCGCCGAACATCAAGCCGAACGCGGCCGACAACAACAGGGGGTTTTTTCGGTACAGGCGGAAGCCCGCGACCACCCACTGGAAACCCTGGCTGGCCGCGACCTTGCGCGGGACGTCTTGATCGGAAGCAGTATTCATGCGGCCGATTTTAACCGACGCCGCATGCAAAGATTCAGAACGCCGTGATCACCATTCCTTGATCACCCACATCGGCGGCCGCATCCCGGAATCGAGGCTGTCCTGGCGAGCAAACTGGCCGTCGCCCTTTTCATCGATGAGGTAATACGGCTTGCCGACCTTGGGAATGACTTTCAGCATATAAAGCTTGCCGTGGGCGCGATATTCGATCACGCGCCCACCCTGGCTGCTCGGCTTGATGGTCACGGGTGGCGCATCGCCGGGGCCCGGTGGGCCGTCGGGGACGGGCGTGAGCCCGGGCGGCCGGTCGGACGGGCCGGCGGCGACGGCCAGGCCGCTCAACAGCAGGGTCAACAACAAAACGGAATAACGCATGGCAGGCTCCGGAATCAAGGCAAACAGAATGGATTTAAAACGAACGGGCACATCAATTACAGATTGAACTGGATATCGCGCTCGGCCAACGACGGGATGAAGCCGCGTTTTTCATAGTGGCCGAAAATGGCGTCGACCACCTGTTCGGGGTCGTCGATGACATGCATCAGGTCGACATCCTCCGGGGAAATCATGCCTTCTTCCACCAGCCGGCCTTTCACCCAGTCGACCAGCCCCGCCCAGAACTTCGAACCCACCAGGATGATGGGAATGCGCGCGATCTTGCCGGTCTGCACCAGCGTGAGCGCCTCGCTCAGTTCATCCAGCGTGCCATAACCACCCGGCATGACGACATAGGCGGCGGCGAACTTGACGAACATGACCTTGCGCGCGAAAAAATGCTGAAAGGTCTGGCTGATGTCCTGGTAGGTGTTCGCACTCTGTTCGTGCGGCAGCTGGATATTGAGGCCGACGCTGGGCGACTTGCCGAAGTAGGCTCCCTTGTTGGCGGCTTCCATGATGCCGGGGCCGCCACCGGAAATGACCGAGAAGCCGGCGTCGGACAGCTTGCGCGCGATGACTTCGGTCAACATGTAATACGCGTGGTCGGGCGGCGTGCGGGCGCTGCCGAAAATCGACACGGCCGGGCGGATGAACGCCAGCCGTTCGGTCGCCTCGACGAACTCTGCCATAATTCCCAGCATCCGCCATGACTCGCGTGCCGAGTAGTCGATCTCGGCGGTGCGCCCCGGGTCAGCGGCGGCGGGCAATTTTTCCAAGTGCATTTTCGAGCGCCTCGTGAACGATTCTAATGTAAGCCAGCCAAGAAAAATCCTGCTGTTGGTGGACGGCTCGTCCTACCTGTATCGCGCATTCCACGCGCTGCCCGACCTGCGCAACTCGGCAGGCGAGCCGACCAATGCGATCAAGGGCGTGCTCTCCATGCTGCACAAGCTGCGGAAGGACCATGCGGCCGATTATATCGCCTGCGTGTTCGACGCGAAGGGCAAGACCTTCCGCGACGAGCTGTATCCGGCCTACAAGGAGCATCGCCCGCCCATGCCGGACGACCTGCGCAGCCAGATCGAACCGCTGCACGAAGCGATCCGCGCCGAAGGCTGGCCGCTTGTCGTCATCGACGGCGTCGAGGCCGACGACGTGATCGGCACGCTGGTGCATCACGCCGAGCGGAAGGGGATCCACAGCATCGTTTCCACCGGCGACAAGGACATGGCCCAGCTGGTCGACGACCATGTGACGCTGGTCAACACCATGAGCGCCGAGACGCTCGACGAGGCCGGTGTCGCCGCCAAGTTCGGCGTGCCGCCCGAGCGCATCATCGATTACCTCACGCTGGTCGGCGACGCGGTCGACAACGTGCCCGGCGTCGCCAAATGTGGCCCCAAGACCGCGGTGAAATGGCTGACCGAATACGGCACGCTCGACAACCTGATGGCGCACGCCGACGAGATCAAGGGCGTAGTCGGCGACAACCTGCGCGCCGCCCGCGACTGGCTGCCGCAGGCACGCGTGCTGATCACGATCAAGACCGACGTCGACCTGCCTTTCGATTTCGACGATCTCGTCCTGAAACCGCGCGATACCGGCGTGCTGCGGCCGCTGTTCGAGCGCTACGAGTTCCGGACCTGGTTGCGCGAACTCGACGCCGCTGCGACGGCGAACCCCGATATCCCCGAACAGGACAGCAGCGGCAACCACCGCGCCCACTACGAAACCCTCCTCACAGACGCTCAACTCGACGCCTGGATCGCCAAGCTGAGTTCGGCGCCGACGTTTGCGCTCGACACCGAGACCACCAGCCTCGATGCCATGCAGGCCGAACTGGTCGGCATCTCGTTCGCCACGGCACATGGCGAGGCGGCCTACCTGCCGCTGGCACACCACTACGCCGGCGCGCCCGCGCAACTGAATCGCGACGCCGTCCTGGCCAAGCTGAAACCCTTGCTGGAAAACCGTGAACCGAAAATCATCGGCCAGCATCTCAAGTACGACCGTCACGTGTTTGCCAACGTCGGCATCGTGCTCGGCGGCGTGATCGACGATACGCTGCTGCAGTCCTATGTGATCGAAGCCCATCAGTCGCACGAGCTCGGCAACCTGGCGTCACGTCACCTCGGACTGGAAACGATCAGCTATGACGACGTCACCGGCAAGGGTGCGGCGCGCATCGGCTTCGAACAAGTGGCCATCGAACGTGCCAGCGAATACGCCGCAGAGGATGCCGACGTCACGCTGCGCGTGCGCGATGCATTGGCGCCGCAGATCGAGGCGTCCGACAAGCTGGAATTCGTCTACCGTCACATCGAGTTGCCGGTGGCGGAAATCCTGTTCCGCATGGAGCGCACCGGCGTGCTGATCGACCGCACCCTGCTCGCCGCCCAGAGCGGCGAACTCGGCCGCAAGATGCTGGAGCTGGAGCAGCGCGCCTACCAGGAGGCCGGCCAGCCGTTCAACCTCGGTTCGCCCAAGCAGATCGGTGACATCCTGTTCACGCAAAAAGGCCTGCCGGTCGTTAAGAAAACGCCCAGCGGCGCGCCCTCCACCGACGAGGAAACCCTGGAGCAGCTCGCGCTCGACCACCCCATCGCACGCGCGATCCTCGACTATCGGGGCATGGCCAAGCTGAAGTCGACCTACACCGACAAACTGCCGCAGATGATCGATGCACGCACCGGACGCGTGCATACCAGCTATTCGCAGGCCACTGCGGTGACCGGCCGGCTGGCGAGTTCCGACCCCAACCTGCAGAACATTCCCGCGCGCACCGCCGAGGGCCGCCGCATCCGCGAGGCCTTCATCGCGCCGCCCGGACACGTGCTGGTGTCCGCCGACTATTCGCAGATCGAGTTGCGCATCATGGCGCACCTCTCCGGCGACGCCGGCCTGCTGACCGCCTTCGCCGAGGACCGCGACATCCACACCGCCACCGCCGCCGAAGTCTTCGGCGTACCGCTCGACGACGTCAGTGCCGACCAGCGGCGCATGGCCAAGGTCATCAACTTCGGGCTCATCTATGGCATGTCGGCATTCGGTCTGGCCAGCCAGCTCAACCTCGAGCGTGCCGCCGCCCAGACCTACATCGACCGCTACTTCGCGCGCTACCCCGGGGTGGCCGATTACATGCAGCGCACGCGCGAGACCGCGCGCAGCCAGGGCTACGTCGAGACCGTGTTCGGACGTCGGCTGTACCTGCCGGAGATCAACGCGAAGAACCCGGCGCGCCGCCAGGGCGCCGAACGCGCCGCCATCAACGCACCGATGCAGGGCACCGCCGCCGACCTCATCAAGCTGGCGATGATCGCGGTACAGAATCACCTCGACAGACAGGGCATGCAAACCAAGCTGATCATGCAAGTGCATGATGAACTGATTCTCGAAGTGCCGGAGGCGGAACGCAACGCGATCTGCGAAGTGCTCCCAGCGCTCATGTGCGGCGTTGCCCAGCTCAAGGTCGTGCTCGATGCCAAGCTGGGCGTCGGTCCCAACTGGGAACGCGCCCATTGACGCGGATGCCTTTCGCGGATGGCTCGATCCTTGTGGCCTCCGGGCGCATTAACCTGTCGATGCCACTCGGATACCATTGATCGCCATGGGTAAATGCAGCCCTCTCCTTTTTGTCTCCCACGGGCGAGCCGGTGCGACAGTCCGCAGCGCGCTCGTGGCCCTGTTCATGGCGTTCGGCACGCCGTCGTCGAGCGCCGATCAGGGCGTCTACCGCCTGGGGGTGCTGCCCCTGCAGAGCCCGAACAAGCTGGCCGTCATGTTCCTGCCTTTGGCGGAAGCCCTGAGCGAGCGCCTGGGACGACCGGTGCAATTCGTCACCGCCCCCAGTTTTTCCGCCTTCATGACCCGGGTCTCGGAAAAAAACTACGACATTCTCTATCTGAATCCTCTGCTGTGTTCGCGCGCCTTGGCGCATGGCTACCATGTGGTTGCCAAGGTAGGCGGGGAGCCCTTCACCGGCATTCTCGTCGTGCGCCGGGACAGCCCGCTCAAGGAGCTGGACCCGGCCCAGTTGCCGCCCCGACTCCGCATCGGCTTTCCCGACCCCGGCGCCTACGCGGCCACGGTCATGACCCGACGCTATCTGTCCCGACTGGGAATCGACGTGGATCGAAGGTTCCAGGTCAAATACTTCGGCTCCCAGGATTCCGCCCTGATGGCGCTGTACTCGGGCCTGGTGGATATGGCCGGCACCTGGAAGCCTTCCCTGCGTTCCATGCCCAAGGACGTGCGCAACGATTTGCGGGTGATCGCTGAAACGCCCCCGGAACCGCAGATGCCCATCGCGGTGCGCAACGACATGCCGCCGGCCGATACCGAAGCCATCGTGGCGGTGCTGACCGAACTGGATCAAACGCCTCGCGGTCAGGCCATCCTGGGCGGCATGGCGCTGCCCCAGGGATTCGTGGCCGCCAACGACCGGGAATATGAAAAGGTCGGCGAAGAATGAGTGCCGTGGCGCCCCCCGGTCTTGCCGCGCCGCTCGCGGGCAGCGCGCCATTACGCACGGCCTTGTTCCAGACGCTCCGCTTTCGCCTGATCCTGTCGGTGGCGCTGGTGCACGTGGTCCTGATGGGCATCTTCGCCGCCGCCGCGGTCCATGAGCAGTCTGACCGCATCGAGCTTGAACTCCTGAACCGGAGCCGCGCCCTGATCTCCATGACCGCCGTGGCCTCCACCAATACCGTGCTGACCGAAGACCTGGGCGCCCTGGCGGAAATCATCCAGAAGGTGGAACGCCAGCCCGATGTGGCGTATTGCGAAATCGCCGATTCGCGCGGCTATATCCTCGGCACCACGTTGCCGGACCGGTTGGGCAAACGCCTCCCGCCGCGGATCGACCAGTCCGACAGTTTTCCCCTGGCGCCCGGCGACCACACGCTCGACCTGCGGGAAGCCATCCAGATCGAAGGCCAGACGGTCGGCACCGTAACGCTCGGCTTGTCCACGGCCCGCATGGATTCGGCCATGCGCAAGACCTGGCTGGACGGATCCCTGTTCATCCTGCTGGCGCTGGTCGTGGGCAGCTTCGCCGCCTGGCTCCTGTCCCTGGCCACCACCCGGAAGCTGCATGACATGGTCGAGGCCACCGCCCGGATCGGCAAGGGCGACCTGGATGTCCAACTGCCCATCACGTCGCGCGACGAGGTGGGCATGCTCGCCATTGCCTTCAACCACATGGTGGCCTCCCTCAAGCAGGCGTCGGAAGATGCGCTGCGGGAACACCGGCAGCGTACCCAGGCGGAGCGCCTCGCCTGCGTGGGGGAGATGTCCGCCAGCATCGCCCACGAAATCCGCAATCCCCTGTCGGCTGTGATCAATTCAGTCAACCTGCTGAGCGGCGACACGCTACAGGGCGAAGACCGGTCGCAGGTGATCGGCATTCTGAACAACGAGTCCCATCGCCTGAACCGCATCCTCAGCGACTTTCTCGATTTCGCCAAGATCCGCGAATCCCAGCCGGCGCAAGGCAATCTGGCGGCGTTGATCGAGGAGATTGCGAGCATGCTGCGCCAGGACCTGCCGCCCGGAAAAAACATCCGGGTAGCCGTGACATGCCCACCCGACGCCTGCCTGGCCGTGTTCGACCACGACCAGATTCGCCAGGTTGTATGGAACCTGGCCTTGAATGCCGTCCAGGCGATGGGGGACGATGGTCTGCTGTCCTTCCGGACCGTCCGGCGGGGCGGCAAGATCGTTGTGACCGTGGCCGACACCGGCTGCGGCATCCAACCGGATTTCATCAAGGACATGACCAAGCCCTTCGTCACCGGGCGCCGGGACGGTACCGGCCTGGGCCTGGCCATCGTCCAGCGCATCCTGGTCCAGCACCGTTCCCAGCTTTCGGTTTCCAGCGAACTGGGCGTTGGCAGCGAGATCAGTTTTGAATTGGACAGCGGCGGATAACCATGGCGACCATCCTCATCGTCGACGACGAATTCTCCATACGCAAAACCCTGGGGCTGCTGCTCAAAGGCGACGGCCACGTCGCCCTTGAAGCCGCCAATCTCGCAGAGGCTCGGGCCCAGTTGGACCGCCATATCGTGGACCTGGTCATCACCGACATGCGGATCGGGCCGGAAGACGGCCTGTCCCTGCTGGCATATCTCAAGGAGATCGCCTATCCGGCGGAAAGCATCATGATGACCGCCTACGCTTCCATCGAATCCGCGGTGGAGGCCATGCGCCTGGGCGCCTACGACTACCTGACCAAGCCGATCAACCCGGACGAGCTGCGGCTGCGCATCCGCAAGGTGCTGGAACGCAGTTCGCTGCGCGAGGAAGTCACCCGGCTGCGGGGCGAGTTGCTGGGCCGCGACCGGCTCGGCCACATCGTTGCCCGCAGTGCGCGCATGGCCAGCATCCTGGAGATCGTGGAACGCATCCGGGACCGGGAGCTGCCGGTGCTCATCACCGGGGAAACCGGCACCGGCAAGGAAGTCCTGGCGGGCGCCCTCCACAGCATCAGCAACCGCAGCAAAGGCCCTTTCGTGGCCATCAACTGCTGCACCCTGCCCGAGGACCTGCTGGACTCGGAGCTGTTCGGCCATATCAAGGGCTCGTTCACCAGCGCCACCAGCAACCGCAAGGGCCTGTTCCAGCAGGCCCACGGCGGCACCCTGTTCCTGGACGAGATCGGCGACATCAGCCCGCGCCTGCAGGCCAAGCTGTTGCGCGTCCTGCAGGAAGGCGAGGTGCGGCCGGTGGGCGGCGAAACCTCGGTCAAGGTGGATGTCCGCATCATCGCCGCCACCAACCGGGACCTCGAACACATGGCGGCGGAGAATACCTTCCGCAGCGATCTGCTGTTCCGCCTCGACGTACTGCGCATCGACATTCCGCCGCTGCGGGAACGGCAGGAGGACATCCTGCCGCTGGCGGAACATTTCCTGGATATGGAGCGGCAGCGTCTCAAGCATGCCGAGCTGGGCCTGAGCCCGGCGGCGAAGCAAAAGCTGCTCGCCTATGACTGGCCGGGCAATGTGCGGGAATTGAAGAACGTCATCGAACGAAGCTTCGCCCTGTACTCGGGGCCCGTGCTGGGCGCGGACGAGGTTGCCATCACCATGCATGCGCCGAAGCCCGTCGCCGACAAGCGGAAGACCCTGGCCGAGATCGAGGCGGACTACATCCGGGAGACCCTGGATGCCTGCCAGGGCAACCAGGTGGCCGCCGCCCGCCGCCTGGACATCAGCCGCTCGACCCTGCGCCGCAAATTGCAGGACATGGGCGTGCTGGCCGTGGCCGATTCCGATCCAGCCCTGTAGCGTAATGATTCACGGCAATGGCCGGCGCGGTTGCCGGTTTTTTGCCAAGCCCTTGAAACGGCGTCGATAAAGCAGCCTGGCACAGCCGTTGCTCAACGTAGTGGCAAACACCTTCGCACGGTGTTTCCAAAAACCACTACGGAGCAACAGGATGGAGCTATTCAAGAAGACCCTCAGTCCGGTGGCCGCCATGGCCATCATCGCAGTACTGAACATTTTCCTCTTCCAGATCGTGGGCGCTTGGACCGTGGGCGGCGGCGAAACCATGATGACCGGTCTCATCGCCCAGATGGTCATGGGTGATTCCCTCTCCCGCATCCCGTTCTGGAATGTCGCCTTTCCGCCCGACCCGGGCTACTGGAAGATCTACATCAGCCTGGGCATGTTGTTCGGCGCGGTGGTCGGCGCCGTCCTCAGCAAGGAATTCAACTGGCACATGCCGCACCGCCTGTCCGAGTGGGTGATGATCACCATCGGCGGGCTGCTCATGGGCATCGGCATCCGCCTGGCCTTCGTCTGCAACGTGAGCACCTTCTATGGCCTCACCCCGGAAATGAATCTGGGGGGGTATCTGGCCATCAGCGGGATCCTGGCCGGAGCCTGGGTAGGCACCTGGATCTACAAGAAAAGCCTGGAGGGATGACACGATGAACAACGTCATTGCCCAATGCCTCACTGCGTTCGTCTTCGGCTCCGTCGTCGGGCTGCTGGTGCAGCGCTCGCGTTACTGCAACGTGGCGGCCCTGCGGGACGCCATGCTGTTCAAGACCTATCGCAATACCAAAGCACTGCTGGTCGCCATGATGATCCTCACCATGGGATTCACCGCCTTCATCACCGTGGGTGCGGGCAAACCCCTGCACTTCGACGTCGGCCTGAACACCTTCGTCGGATTGTTCCTGTTCGGAATCGGCATGGTGCTGGCCGGCGCATGCACGGTCTCCACCTGGGTCAAGGCCGGAGAGGGCAACGTCGGGGCCATCTGGGCCCTGCTGTTCACCTTCATCGGCATGTTCCTGTTCTCTCTGTTGTGGTCCTTCACCTACTGGCCGCCGGCGCCAAGCACCATGACCGGGAATTTCAACCTGGCAGGCCTCCAGCTCGGCTTCGCCAACGCCGCGACCCTGCAGGAAAAGACCAAGATCCCGGCAGTCGTCTTCGGCGCCATTCAAACGCTGGTTCTGTACGGTCTCTACCGGGCGATCCTGCGCCGGGAGCGCGCCGGTGCCGGCGCCCAAGCCCACAGCGAATCCGCCGCCTGCAACGCCTGGGCCGACAACGACAAGGCCGTGCCGCAAGGCGCCGCCCGGGTGACGGCCGAACAATCCACCTAAGCACATTCAGATCAGGAGACACCCACGATGGGACTTTTCAGCAAGAAGAACGACTCGACCGCCCACGCCGCCCCGACGGCAACCGTCACGCTGCCGGATGGAACGTCGGTCACCGTCGCGCAGCAAATCAACTGCCTCGGGGATTCCTGTCCGCGTCCGCAGCTCATGACCAAGAAGGCCCTGACAGGCGCGGCGTCAGGCGACGTGGTCGAGGTCATGATCGACAACCCGACCTCCATGGAGGCCATCCCACCCATGATGAAGGACCTGGCCAGCACGCACCTCGCCACGGTCCGTGCCGATCGCTACTGGCGCGTGCTTGTCCGCAAGAACTGAAGGAGCGCGCCATGTCATTCGGAAAGATACAGATGGCGCTATTCGCCGCCGTCGCGGCAGCCGTCACGGTAGGCAGCTTTGCCTACATTTTCATCGCCCGTCCCGCCTATCTGCATGCCACGCGGGACGGCGTGCCCTATCTCACGCCCCCCGTCATCAACCCGGTCGACGGCACGCCCCTGGATGTGGGCATGCTGGTACGCCATTTCACTGGAAAGGACGGCAGCCATGACGCTGGATCTTGAAACCATCGCGCAGATCGTCATGTTTTTCGTGGCTTTCTATCTCATCTACTTGTGCCTGACCCAGGACGTATTCTGAGGAGATACCCGTGAAAAAAGACATCCTGGTGTTCTGGACCGCCGCCCTGGGAACCACCCTGGGGCTGTGCGCAATCCTGTTCCCCTACGCCGCGGTGCCCGCCGCAACCCTGTCCAAGGCGCAGACGCCCCAGCCCATGGAAAACATGGCGGACCTCGACCTCGGCAAGGACTACGGCACCGTCTCGGTTACCGATCTCGTGGGCTACTACCTCGAGAATCCCCCTGCCCCCAAATCCGCGGCAGCCCAGGCTGAAGCGCCCCATCGTTTCGGGGGCTGTTGAAGGCGCGGCGCATGAAACGCTTCGACAGGTTGCTGCTGGCCGCCACGCTGGGCATCGTCGCCCAAGGATCGGCGCATGGCGAAAATTTCGCCTACACCGCCGACGCCCGCGAACTGATCGGTCACGCCACGGTCGTGGATGCGCGTTCGCTGGCGGCGTGCCTGCACCGTAGCGTGGCGAACGCCAGGTGCCTGCCTGCATCGGATTTCCTCGGACCGCATGGCCGTCTGGCCGCCTTCACCGACATCTATTGGCTGCTGGGCACGGCCGGGATCGCCGCCAAGGATGCGGTGCTAGTGGTCGGCGACAACCCCTGGGAACGCGATTTCGTCGCCGGCATGCTGTATCTGTCCGGGCAGGCCGCGGTCACGGTGCTGAACCGGCCGATCTCGGATGGTGCCGGCCTTCCTGTCTCCCGTCTGGGTCCGGGGACGGCCCGCGGCATGCTCCGCCAGCCCATCTACGAAGGAACGGTCAGGGCCGACGCCATGGTATTGCGTAGCGAGCTGGCAGCTGAACTGCAGCGTGGTCATTCCCCGACCTTGGTGGACGGCAGGCCCGAATCGGCGTACTGGGGCGAAACCATCCGCGCATCCAGGGGCGGGCATCTGCCTGGCGCGCAATCCCTGCCCATGGCGGAACTCCGGACGGAAGTCGGACGGGGCCAAACGCGACTGCCGCCCGGACCATTCGTGGTGTACGGGCACGACCCTTTCGAGTCCGTCGCCTATTTCACCCTGGCCCGGGCCGGCGCACGCGCCCAGGCCAAAGTCCTGCCGGGCGGCTGGGTCGAATGGGCCAACCATCCGGCGCTGCCGATGGACGCGGAGACCTATCCGGATAGCGTGGCGGCACCGACCGCAGCGCCCCCGACGCCTGCTGCCCAGCCTGCGCAACCTGCAGGAGCGGCTGTGGCGGCGGTTGCGGGACTGTTGATCCTGATTACAAGCGCTTGGTATCTACGGAGAAAAAACAAAGCATGAAATTGCTGATCGTGGTTTCCACCGACCAGGGGGGGCCGCTGCTGGCGCCCCTGGCCTCGGCGTGCCTGAGAAACAACATCCAGTGGGGATGCTTCTTCACCAATGACGGCGTGAAGCTCCTGGGCGACCCGACCCTGGCGACTTCGGTTGGCCAGGCCGACCAACAGGTGGCGTGCGAGCACTCCTGGTTCCGCTTCATGGGACAGCAGGCATGCCCGGTGGAACTGGGCAGCCAAACCAATCACAGCGCCATGGTCGGCGTTGCGGACAACATCCTGACCTTGTGAGGCGAGCCATGGCAGACACCATCAAATCCATATTGCTGCTGGCCCGCCGGGACCACGCCGAGGCCATGCGGGTGGCCGCGGGCCTGACCATCTTTGGTCACCAGGTGCGGCTCGTATTCATGGATCGGCCTGTAGCCGACACGCCGGAAAACGCCGAGCAGGCCGAGCTTCTGGAACTGGCCGAGATCGCTCCGGAGACCACGGTACAGGCGGAGGATCTGCCTCAACTGGACCGGTCCCGGCTGGCCGAGGCGCTCATGTCGACTGACGTGGTGATGAGCTTCTGATGGAGGAACGCTAATGGAATTCGTCGTGCTTGAAACAGGGATTTTTCCGGACCGGTCCACCTTGGCCGAGGCCCTGGCGGCCTTGCCTGCGTGCCACACGGTCCGGCGGCCCGTCATGCCCTCATCTCAAGACGACGAGGAGGGGTGGGACCGGCTACTGCAAGCCTTGCTGGCAGCAGACCGGATCGTTGTTGTTTAAATCAATATCACGGAGGTAGAACAGATGAAAAACGTAAGCGTATTGACCGCACTGACCGCAGCCTGGATTCTGGGCAGCGGGGCGGCCTGGGCCGATGCCACGCCCCTGGTCAACACCCAGTGGATCAAAGGGAATGCCTGCCAGCCGGGCGTCGTCATCCTGGACATCCGCAACCAGCTGGACGGCCACAGCAAGATTGACTACCTGCGGGGTCACATTCCCTGCGCCGTGTACAGCGACTACATGAAAGACGGCTGGCGCACCAAGGTCAACAACATCCCGGGCATGCTGCCGCCCGCGAAGGACCTGGAGAAGCTCATCGGCAGCCTGGGGATCAGCAACAACGACCACGTGGTGATCTACTCCGCCGGCCTCAACGGTCTCGACATGGGCAGCGCCACCCGCGTCTACTGGACGTTCAAGGTGCTGGGGCATGACAACGTCTCCATCCTCGACGGAGGCTACGCAGCCTATGCGGACGAGAAGGGCAACAAGATCGAGACCGGCGCGAACACACCCAAGCCAGCAAGCTTCACCGCCCAGCTGCGCAAGGACATGATCCCGGGCGAAGCGGACGTGGCCCAGGCCCTGAAGGAAGGCGTGGTCATGGTGGACAACCGGCCGAACGACCAGTTTCTGGGGGTCAACCGGAGCGTACCGGCCGTGAAACGCAATGGCACCCTGCCCGGTGCCAAGAACTTGCCGGAAAGCTGGCTCACCGACAACAACACAGGCAGCTTCCGTTCGCCGGCCGAGCTGAAAGCCCTGTACAAGGAAGCCGGCGTGCCGGTCACGGGCAAGGAAATCAACTTCTGCAACACCGGGCATTGGGCTTCCCTCGGCTGGTTCGTCTCCAGCGAACTGCTCGGCAACAAGTCGGCCAAAGTCTACGATGGCTCGATGAGCCAATGGTCGGCCAATGCCAGCCTGCCGATGATGCAGAAGGTCAAGGCCGAATAAAGGCCGCATGCGCCGTAGCCTGGCAGTCCTCGCACTCCTGACGGCTGGCGCGCCCGCGCTGGCCGCCGGGGAGTACGACCGGGCGCTGCGGGTCGACGTGGCCGTGCTCCAGGGCGATGCCCGGCTGCTGGCCGACCCGGCCACCTCCGCGATCCGCCGCACCGGACTGCAGGCCCGGATCGCCAGCATCCTGGGTACTTTGGACATGACCGCCCGCGAGCGGAACAACCACAGCCCCTCGGCGCAGATCCCGCTTCCTGCCGTGGCCGCCCTGCGGGCCGATTTCCGCCAGGGCAGATCGGAACGGTTCCTGCGCAGTGCGACGTCCCTCGCAACGACGCTGCCCCTGGACACCACGTATTTCATTCCGCTCATCCAGACGCCCCTGCGGGCCAAGACCGGGGGAGATCTTTACCGGACGCTGTGCATCGGTTGTCATCAATACAGCGATCCGCATGCCGCCAACCCTGCCCCGAACCTGTTCGACATGGCGCGCTCGACCCCCTCCACGGAATTCGTCGCGCGCATGCTGGGCGGGGTTCACGGGGTCCCCCGTACCACCCTGAAGAACCCGTTTTCCGACGAGGAAATCGCCAGCCTGATGGTTTATTTCGCCGCCGGCCATCCATAACCGCCTTCCACCGACGCTCCTCCGCCCGGACGAAAAAACGGGCGCCAGTGCGCCCGTTCCGCTTGCCTCCTGTCCGTTTACTGTAGTGGAACCAGTTCCACACGGCGGTTCTTCGCACGGCCCGCAGCGGTCTTGTTGTCGGCCACCGGCTGGGCTTCGCCATATCCCCGTGCAGTCAGGCGTTCGGCGGCAATTCCGCGCGTGATGAGATAGGCGCGTACGGTCTCGGCCCGGCGCTGCGACAGTGTGAGGTTGTACGCAATGGAACTGGCCGCATCGGTGTAGCCCGCCACTTCCACCTTGACCTCGCCCCACTCCTTCAGCGTGGCGGCGGCATTGTCCAGAATAGCGAGCGATTCGGGACGCAGGCTGGCGCTGTCGTTGTCGAAGTTCACGCCATCCAGCATCAGCCTCCGGGGCGCCGCGGGGACGACGGCAGGTGCCGGCTGCGGCTCGGCTGCAGGCGCCGGCGGTGGCGGCTTGACGGCCGGGGGCAGACAGCCATCGGCGGTACCCGGTGCGGGCACCGCCGGGCACGCGTCCCGGTGATCCGGAATCCCGTCGCCGTCGGAATCCAGCGGGCAGCCCCCGGCGTCGACCTTCACGCCGGCCGGCGTATCGGGACAGCGGTCGAGGCCATCGAACACGCCGTCGTTGTCGGCGTCCAGCGGGCATCCGTGCACGTCGACCTGGGCGCCGCGCGGGGTATGCGGGCACACGTCCCGGCGGTTGGCCACGCCGTCGCCGTCGGAATCGGGCGGCGCGCCCAGGCCCCAGGAATAGCCCAGCAACGCCTGGACATTGGTCAGCCCGGCATTCGGCAGCGTGCTGTTGCCGAATGATTGATCGGCACGCAGCTCCCAGCGGAACGCATCGTTCGTCCCCACGGCCCACTCCTGGCCGATACCCAACGACGCCATGGGGCGGGTGAAGTCGACATGGCCGTCGGTGTTGACGTTCATCAGGCCCAGGCCGCCCGACAGGAACCAGTTGTAGCGCGGCTGTCGGGAAAACAGCCATTCGAGCCCGCCCCGCAGCGTGAGGACATCGGCATCGCCCACGCCGGCGCGATTGCCGTCATAGGCGCCGTACACCAGATCGCCGAAGAGATTGAAGTCATCATTGAGCTGCTGGCCGTAACGCAGGCCGAACAGCGGCCTGACGCCATCCTTGCCGCCGACCAGATCCTTGTCTGCCCGGCCACCGCCCAGCAGCAGCCCCAATTCGTGCTCGGGCATGTCCGCGGCATGGGCCGCGCCGCCCAATGCCGCCATGCCGGCCAACAGCCAGACTGCGCAGGATTGTTTCATGGTGATCCCGTATGCAAATAAACCGAACCCGCAGCCGCCCTCCGTGCTCGGGCGAATCGGGTCTTTCAGACGGACAGCGCGCCCGGCAATCCGGTTGCCGATTGATGGCTCGGTTACCGGATCGGACTCACGCAAGGACGATAAAACCTATTTTTTGAGGCTGTCCCGGATCTCGCGCAGCAGCACGATATCTTCCGGCGGTGCAGCGGGTGCGGCGGGCGCAGGCGGGGTGGCCTTCTTCAGCCGGTTGATCTGCTTGACGAGGATGAAGACGATGAAGGCGAGGATGATGAAATTCAGCAGGATGGTCAGGAAACTGCCGTAGGCGAATACCGGTACCCCAGCTTTCTTTACTTCCACCAGCGTCATCGCCACGCCTTCCGGCACAGTCTTCAACGGCAGGAACAGGTTGGAAAAATCGAAGCCGCCAAATATCGCGCCCACGATCGGCATGATCAGATCGTTGACGATCGAGTCGACGATCTTGCCGAACGCCGCGCCGATGATGACGCCCACCGCCAGATCCATGGCATTGCCCTTGACCGCGAACTCCTTGAATTCAGTCATGAAACTCATATTTATCCTCCTGATTGTTAACCCTATGCTGCCGCATTGATGGTAGCTGCTCGCGCGCCGATGCACCACCACAAAAGCGGAAATTTTCACGCTTGGTCGAGACCCGCGAGGAGGGTAAAATGCCACTCCTTATGCGTATCGGCCGCCACCATCTCAAGAACCGCCTGATCGTCGCCCCCATGGCCGGGGTGACGGACCGGCCTTTCCGCCAGCTTTGCAAGAAGCTGGGGGCGGGCATGGCCGTGTCCGAGATGGTGACATCGAACTCGTTGCTGTACGGCTCGGCCAAGACCGCGCGACGCGCCAACCACGAAGGCGAGGTCGATCCGATCAGCGTGCAGATTGCCGGCGCCGATCCCGGGATGATGGCGGAAGCCGCGCGCCACAACGTCGACCGTGGCGCGCAGATCATCGACATCAACATGGGCTGCCCGGCCAAGAAGGTGTGCAACGTGATGGCGGGCTCGGCGCTGCTGCAGGACGAGTCGCTGGTCGGCCGCATTCTCGATGCGGTGGTCAAGGCCGTGCCCGAGGTTCCGGTCACGCTGAAGATCCGCACCGGATGGGATCGCGAACACCGCAATGCGCTCAACATCCTGAAGATCGCCGAGAACGCCGGGGTGCAGGCGCTGGCGATGCACGGCCGCACCCGCGCCTGCGCCTACACCGGCGAGGCCGAGTACGACACCATCCGCGCAGTGAAGGCGGAGGCCCGCATCCCCGTCATCGCAAACGGCGACATCACCACGCCGGAAAAAGCGCAATACGTCCTCGAATACACCGGCGCCGACGCCGTGATGATCGGACGTGCCGCGCAGGGGCGCCCGTGGATCTTCCGCGAAATCGAGCATTTCCTGGTCACCGGCACGCACCTGCCGCAGCCGGAAGTCTCGGAAATCCACGCCGTGCTGCTCGAACACATTCACGATCTGTATGCGTTCTACGGCGACGTCACCGGCGTGCGCGTGGCGCGCAAGCACATTTCCTGGTACACCCGTGGACTCGTTGGCAGCAGCGCCTTCCGCCACACCATGAACCAGCTCGACTCGGTGGCCGAACAGCTCGCCGTCGTGAACGAATACTTTGCCCAGGCAGCACGCGCAGACGACCGTCTGCGCTATGAAACCGGTCACGACAACAATAACGCGGAAGACATGCCGACGGTCTCAAGGCTCGCGGCATAAAGGGGAACTTCAACATGATAGAAGAAAACGAAATCGCCGCATGCATGCGGCGGTCGCTCAACCGCTATTTCAAGGACCTCGACGGCGAAACGCCGAGCGAGATCTACAACATGGTGGTGAGCGCGGTGGAAAAGCCCCTGCTGGCCTACATCCTCGATCGTGCCGAAGGCAACCAGACCCGCGCCGCCGACATGCTCGGCATCAACCGCAACACCCTGCGCAAGAAAATGCGCGAACACGGCCTTTCCGACTGAATCCATCATGACCATCAAACGTGCACTTCTTTCCGTGTCGGATAAAACCGGCCTCGTCGACTTCGCCCGCGCGCTCGCCACCGCCGGTGTCGAACTGCTGTCCACCGGCGGCACCGCCAAGGCGCTGCGCGACGCCGGCCTCGCAGTGATCGATGTCAGCGAGTACACCGGTTTCCCCGAGATGCTCGATGGCCGCGTCAAGACGCTGCACCCCAAGGTTCACGGCGGCATCCTTGCACGACGCGACCTACCGGAGCACGTCGCGACCATGCAGGCGCACGACATGGGTTACGTCGACCTGGTGTGCGTCAACCTCTACCCCTTCGTCGCCACGGTGGCCAAGCCGCACACGCTGGACGACGCCATCGAGAACATCGACATCGGCGGCCCGGCGATGGTGCGCTCGTCGGCCAAGAACTACCGCCATGTCGCCATCGTCACCGACCCGGCCGACTACCCGGCGCTGGTCACGGAAATGCAGGCCAACAGCGGCGTCCTGACCGATGCCACCCGCTTCACGCTGGCGAAGAAAGCCTTCAGCCACACTGCCGAATACGATGGCGCGATCAGCAACTATCTGACCGCGCTCAACGAACGCAACGAACGCGAGACTTTCGGCGAAAAGCTGAACCTGCAGTTCACCCGCGCGCAGACCTGCCGCTACGGCGAGAACCCGCACCAGGCCGGCGCGTTCTACGTCGAGACCCATGCGCCTGCGGGCACCATCGCCACGGCGCGCCAGATCCAGGGCAAGGAACTGTCGTACAACAACATCGCCGACACCGACGCCGCGCTCGAATGCGTGAAGCTGTTCGATGCCGCCCCTGCGTGCGTCATCGTCAAGCACGCCAACCCCTGCGGCGTGGCCTACGGCGCGAGCCTGCTGGACGCCTACAACCGCGCCTACCAGACCGACCCCGAATCGGCCTTCGGCGGCATCATCGCCTTCAACGGCCGCCTGGACGGCGAGACCGCGCAGGCCATCGTCGAGCGCCAGTTCGTCGAGGTCATCATCGCACCCGAGGTCAGCCCGGAAGCGTCCGCCGCCGTCGCCGCAAAGAAGAACGTACGCCTGCTCGAATGCGGAAAATGGAGCGGTGCCGTTGCCCAGCTCGACATGAAGCGCGTGGCCGGCGGCCTGCTTGTGCAGGATGCCGACGTGCTGCTGCACGGCGAACTGAAAGTCGTCACTCAACGCGCACCCACCGACAAGGAAATGGACGACCTGCTGTTCGCCTGGCGCGTCGCCAAGTTCGTCAAGTCCAACGCGATCGTGTACGCGAAGGACCGTATGACTATCGGCGTCGGCGCCGGCCAGATGAGCCGCGTCAACTCCGCCCGCATCGCCGCGATCAAGGCTGAGCACGCCGGCCTCGCAGTGCCCGGCTCGGTGATGGCATCCGACGCCTTCTTTCCCTTCCGCGACGGCATCGACCAAGCCGGTGCCGCCGGCATCAAGGCCGTGATCCAGCCCGGCGGCTCGATGCGCGACGACGAAGTCATCGCCGCCGCCAACGAGCATGGCATTGCCATGGTGTTCACCGGGACGCGACATTTCCGACATTGATCAGCGGGTGAGTGGTAAGTGGTGAGTGGAAAAGACATGACTCCCCACCACTCACTACTCACCACTCACTACTCACTACTCACCCCCAACATGAAAATCCTAGTCATCGGCTCTGGCGGACGCGAACACGCACTGGCGTGGAAGCTCGCGCAATCCCCGCGTGTCTCGCAAGTGTTCGTCGCACCCGGCAACGGCGGCACGGCAACCGAAGATGGGCTCGTCAACGTGCCGTTGACGGAAATCCCCTCGCTGGTCGAGTTTGTTCGCCGCGACGAGGACATCGCATTCACCGTGGTGGGCCCCGAAGCGCCGCTGGCGGCAGGCGTGGTCGACGCCTTTCGTGCCGCCGGCCTGAAGATATTCGGCCCCACGCAGGCCGCCGCTCAGCTCGAAAGCTCCAAGGATTTCGCCAAGCAGTTCATGGCACGCCATGGCATTCCCACCGCCGCTTTCGGCACCTTTACCGACGCCACCGCCGCGCACGCCTACATCGACCAGCACGGCGCGCCCATCGTGGTGAAGGCCGACGGACTCGCCGCCGGCAAGGGCGTGGTCGTCGCGACGACAGCCGAGGAAGCGCACGCCGCGGTCGACGCCATGCTCGCCGGCAACAGCATGGGCGAGGCCGGCCACCGCGTGGTGATCGAGGAATGCCTGCTCGGCGAGGAAGCCAGCTTCATCGTCATGGTCGACGGCGAGCACGTGCTGGCGCTGGCGTCCAGCCAGGACCACAAACGCCTGCAGGACGGCGACCAGGGTCCCAATACCGGCGGCATGGGCGCGTATTCGCCGGCGCCGGTGGTCACCCCCGAACTGCACGCACGCATCATGCGCGAGGTGATCCACCCCACCGTCGAAGGCATGGCCGCCGACGGCATCCGGTTCACCGGTTTCCTCTATGCCGGCATCATGGTCGGCGCCGACGGCGCGCCCAGGGTGCTCGAATTCAACTGCCGCATGGGCGACCCGGAAACCCAACCCATCATGATGCGGCTGAAGTCCGATCTGGTCGCCCTGCTGGAAGCCGCCGTCAACGGCAAGCTCGACCAGATCGAAGCCGAATGGGACCGCCGCACCGCGCTCGCTGTGGTGCTCGCCGCCGAAGGCTACCCCGATGCGCCGAAGAAGGGTGCCGTCATCGGTGCCTTGCCCGCCGCCGCCGACGACCTGCATATCTTCCATGCCGGCACCGCCGCGCAAGACGATCGTACCGTGGTGAGCGGCGGCCGCGTACTGGCCGTGACCGTACTCGGCGACAGCGTGCGCATGGCGCAGAAACGCGTCTACGAAACGATCGCCAGCATTCATTTCGACGGCATGCAATACCGGCGCGACATCGGCTGGCGCGCGCTTGACCGGAAAAAATGAGACGGCAAGCGGTGAGCAGTGAACGGTGAGACCGACACGCTACGCGCGCATGTGCGGCGCGGCGGCCTGATCGCCTACCCGACCGAATCCTGTTATGGCCTCGGCTGCGACCCGCGCAATCCGCACGCCCTGAAACGGCTGCTCCGCCTGAAGGGCCGCGACGCCGCCAAGGGCATGCTGCTGATCGCCGACCGGCTCAAGCCCCTGCGGCCCTTCATCCAGCCCTTGAATGCAGCCGACCGGGCACGGATGCTGCGCGTCTGGCCGGGTCCCGTCACCTGGGTCGTTCCCGCCTCCGCGCACTGCCCGCCCGAACTGACCGGCGGCCGCGCCACGGTCGCGATCCGCGTGACCGCCCATCCCGCCGCCGCGCGCCTGTGCCGCCGCCTCGGCATGGCGCTGGTTTCCACCAGCGCCAACAAAAGTGGCCGGAAACCCGCCAAAACCGCTGCGGAATGCCGCAGAATATTCGGCACACGGGTACGCGTGGTCGCCGGCCGCATCGGCCGCCGCCGCCGTCCTTCCACCCTGATCGACCTTGCCACCGGAACGATACTTCGCCCCTGATGTCCGCCACCGCCCCCGATACCGCTGCCGTCAAAACCTATCTGCTCGACCTGCAGGCGTGCATCGTCGCCGCACTGGAAGCGGCCGACGGCCTGCCCTTCCGCACCGATGCCTGGGAACGGCCCGAAGGCGGCGGCGGCATCTCGCGGCTGATCGAGGAAGGCCGGGTATTCGAACGCGGCGGGGTGAATTTCTCGCATGTGCTCGGCAGCCAGCTGCCGCCCTCGGCCAGCGCGCATCGCCCGGAACTCGCCGGTCGCCGCTGGGAGGCGATGGGCGTGTCGCTGGTGCTGCATCCGCGCAATCCCTATGCGCCGACGGTGCACATGAACGTGCGCTGCTTCGTCGCGCTGAAGGACGGCGAGGCGCCGGTGTGGTGGTTCGGCGGCGGCATGGACCTCACGCCCTACTATGGCTTCGCGGAGGACGCACGACATTTCCATGTCACGTGCAAGCAGGCGCTCGACCCGTTCGGTGCCGACCTGCATCCGCGCTTCAAGGACTGGTGCGACCACTACTTCTTCCTCAAGCACCGCAACGAGCCGCGCGGCATCGGCGGCGTGTTCTTCGACGACTTTTCCGAAGGCGGCTTCGACCGTGCGTTTGCGATGACGAAGCGCGTGGGCGACGCCTTTCTCACCGCCTATCTGCCCATCCTCGAACGCCGCAAGGAACTCGCCTACGGCGAGCGCGAGCGCGACTTCCAGGCTTACCGTCGCGGTCGCTACGTCGAGTTCAACCTGGTGTACGACCGCGGCACCCTGTTCGGCCTGCAGTCGGGCGGCCGCACCGAATCCATCCTGATGTCGCTGCCGCCCATCGTGAAATGGCGCTACGACTGGCACCCCGAGCCGGGCACCCCGGAGGCCTCGCTGTATGCCGATTTCCTGACCGCGCGCGACTGGCATGCATAAAATCCCGCGCCGCATCCTGATCGGCCTCGGCGGCCTGTTGCTGCTCATCGGCCTGGCCGGGCTCATCGCCTACGAATTGCTGTCGTCGGCGCTGGAAGCAAAATACCTCGCGCGGGCGGCGCAAAAGATGACCTGGCAGATCCGTCCCGGGCCATCCGACCGCATCCGTTACCCGGGCCAGGGCCCGTACGACGTACGGCTCGGCTATAGCAAGCTGCCGCATTACCTGGCGCAGTTGGACAAGGCCGGCTGGAAGATCGACCAGCAGGCCCGGATCAGCATCCAGATGGCGCGCGCCAGCGACCTCGGCCTGTTCCTGCCCTATCACGAAAAAGATCAGGCCGGCCTCAGCCTGCTCGACAGCGACGGCAAGCAGTTGTATCAGGCGCTGCATCCGCCCCGGGTGTACCACCGCTTCGAAGACATCCCCAAGGTCCTGGTCGATTCGCTGCTCTACATCGAAAACCGCGAACTGCTGACCGAGCAGTTTCCCACCCGCAATCCGGCCGTGGAATGGGATCGTCTCGCCCAGGCGCTGATGGAAAAAGGCATCAGCCTCATCGACACCCACCGCAACGTGCCCGGCGGCAGCACTCTGCCGACGCAGATCGAGAAGTACCGCCATTCCCCCGAGGGGCTGACCAGCGACATGAGCGAGAAGCTGCGCCAGATGGCCACGGCCAGCCTGCGTGCCTATCTCGACGGACCCCATACGCTGCCGATGCGCAAGAAGACGGTGATGGCTTACCTGAATACCGTACCGCTCGCGGCCGCGCCGCGCTTCGGCGAGGTCAACGGCATCGCCGACGGACTGCGGGCCTGGTACGGGCTGGATTTCGGCGAGATCAACGCGATCCTGGAGAAAAAGACACGCGTCGGCGAAACCGCCTATGCAAGCGCGCTGAAGCATGTGCTGTCGCTGATCATCGCCGAGCGCCGCCCGTCCTATTATCTGGCCGCCAACCGCAAGGCACTCGACGCCCTGACCGACGACCATCTCGACCTGCTGGCCAACGCCCACGTGATTTCGCGTGAACTCGCCGATCGCGCCAAACGGGTCAAGCTGCGCAGCACGCAGGAGCGCGTCGACCCGCCGGCGCCTCGCTTCATCGACCAGAAAGCCACCAACGCCCAACGCATCCGTGTCGCGCAGATGCTGGGCGAGCCTCGCCTGTACGACCTCGACCGGCTGGATCTGCAGGTCGACACCACCATCAACCAGCCGGCACAAAAAATCGTCAGCCGCTATCTGCAAAACCTGGTTCATCCGGAAGCCGCCGCAGCCTCGGGACTGATCGGATTTCGATTGCTGAAACCCGACAACGCATTCGACCAGGTGATCTACAGCTTCACGCTGTATGAAAAAACGCCATTGGGCAATGTGCTGCGCGTTCAGGCCGACAACCTCAACCAGCCCTTCGACATCAACAGCCAGGCGCGGCTGGATCTCGGCTCCACCGCCAAGCTGCGTACCCTGGTCACCTACCTGCAGATCATTTCGCAAACGTACGACAACTACCGCACGCTCGACGCCAAGACACTCAAGCAAAAAGCGCAGCCGCAGCGCGACGTGCTGGCACAGTGGGTGGCCGCCACGCTGCTGAGTCAGCCGGACATCAAGCGGGACGCCCTGCTCGAGGCGGCGATGGGTCGCCAGTATTCGGCGGCGCGGGAAATGTTCTTCACCGGCGGCGGCCTGCACGATTTCGTCAACTTCGACGCCAAGGACAATAGCCGCGTGATGGACGTGTGGGAGGCCACGAAGAACTCGGTCAACCTCGTCTACATCCGCATCATGCGCGACATCGTGCGGCATTACGTCAGAGCCGCGCCAGGCGCAGCCGCCCGCATACTCGACGACGCCAGCAACCCGATGCGCCAGACCTACCTGATGCGCTTCGTCGACCAGGAAGGTCGTCTGTTCATCCGCCGCTTTTACCAAAACCACAAGAGCCAGACGCCTGTACAAATGGCGGAGGATGTCTATGCGCGCGTCCGCGCAACCCCGCGACGCTTCACCTCGGCCTACCGGTATCTCGAACCGCAGGCCGGATTCGACGCCTATGTCGCCGCCTTGCACGCCAGCGTGCCGGCCAGTGCCAGCCTGAGCCCGAAGACACTTAAATCGCTCTACGAGACCCACGCGCCTGATGCCTACAACCTGGCCGACCGCGGCTACGTAACACAGATCCATCCGCTGGAGTTGTGGGTGGTGAAAGCGCTGCGCGCCGCGCCGGAGACCAGTCTCAAAACCCTCGACGACCAGGGCGCCGACGCTCGCCGCGAGGTCTACAACTGGCTGTTCAAGACCAGCCGCAAGAACGCGCAGGATATCCGCATCCAGTCGCTGCTCGAGGTCGAGGCCTTCGACGGTCTGCTGCGCGACTGGAAACGGCTGGGCTATCCGTTCGACAACATCACGCCCTCGTACGCCACGGCCATCGGTGCGTCGGGCGACCGGCCGGCCGCGCTCGCCGAACTGATGGGCATCCTGGTCAACGACGGTGTACGTGCACAGACGACGAGCCTCACCGGCATGCATTTCGCGGCCCATACGCCCTACGACACCCGCCTGTCACGCAAATCGGCCCAGGGCGAACGCCTGCTGCCGGCCGAAGTGGCGCAAACCGTACGGCGTGCGCTGGCCAGGGTCGTCGAAGGCGGCACCGCCGGACGGCTGGCCGGTGCCCTCAAGGATCCGGCCGGCCAGCCCATCACCATGGGCGGCAAGACCGGCACCGGCGACCACCGTTTCGAGACCTATGGCAAAGGCGGTCAGCTCATCGATTCGCGCGTCGTCAGCCGCTCCGCCACGTTCGTGTTCTACATGGGCGATCGCTACTTCGGTACGTTGACCGCCGTGGTGGAAGGCGAGCAGGCCGGGCGGTTCGGTTTCACCAGTTCACTCACCGCGCAAATGCTGAAAACCCTGCTGCCGCAACTGCAGCCGCATCTGTACCCGGAGCCGCCCACCCCGCCGTCTGCGTCCATGAAACCCACACCCGAACCGGCTGCGGCTCCGGTTCCCGTTCCTGCGCCGACTCCTTCTCGTCCGCGCGCACCGGTGAAGGAGACACCAGACGGCTCCACCAGCCAAGCCGACCCGACAGTCAAGCAGCCGGTCAACCGGGGCGGTTTCCCCGAGGATCTCGAACCCAATGTGGTGCTGCCGGTTCCGGTCGCGCCAACGCCGGGCTCGGCACCTGCCGCTCCGTCACCCTGACGCGGGGTGTGCAGACCAGTTCGGCGCATACAGATAGGTGAAAATGCGCGGCCTGTCCTGGCCGGGCAGCGTTTGGTTGGCCTTTGCTGCCGGCGAGTCGATTCAGTTGAATGATCGGTGTCGGAATGGTTCCTGACCTCGGGCTGTTACTCGGCTCGAATGCCAATTTTTCTCACCAGTAAAAGACGGCCCTCGTCCAACTGCAGATGTCCGAATTCAAACTGATAGGCGCTTTTCAGAATCTTCTGAGCAAGCCCAGCAACGCAATAATGCAGAATACGGCACCCGTATAGAAGGTGAACGACGCCCCCAACTGATCCCACAGAAGACCGGCCACCACACTGGCGATTAGCATCGCAATGCCGCTCACGAGATTGAAGAAACCGAAAGCTGTGCCCCGCAGATCAGTGGGCGCCGTATCAGCCACCATCGTGGCGAGCAAGCCCTGCGTCATGCCCATGTGGACACCCCACAGCGTGACCCCGACTAGGACGGTTGCCCAGTGATCGTCGGTTGCCAGGACCAGATCTGCAGCAATCAGCACAGCCAAACCAAGCGCCAGAAGCATTTTGTGACTCATCCGATCGGACAGCTTGCCAAACGGATAGGCAGACGCCGCGTAGACCAGATTCATCGCCACCATCACCAGTGGCACCAGAGCAACGGGAATGCCGCCCTGCTGCGCCCTGAGCACCAAGAATGCTTCGCTGAAACGGGCCAGCGTGAATACCGCGCCGACGCCAACCACCCACCAGTAGGCGCTACTCAAACGCTGGAGATTTTCTCGACGGATCGGATTGGACCGCTTATCGCCGACATGTCGCTCTGGCTCGCGCACGCCAATGAGCAGCAGCGCGACCGCCAGCATCCCGGGAATGACGGCGACCCAGAAGACCGCCCGGAAGTCATTGGCCCACAACAGCATCAGACCAACTGCCAGCAGCGGGCCAAGAAACGCGCCGACAGTGTCCAGCGACTGACGCAACCCAAAAGCCGCGCCGCGAACCGTAGCCGGCGCGATATCGGCGACCAAGGCATCGCGCGGCGCTCCACGCACGCCCTTGCCGACCCGGTCCAGCAGGCGCGCTGCCAGCACGAAACCGATGGTAGGCGCGATGGCGAACAACGGCTTGCTCAATGCACCGAGCGCGTAGCCGAAGACGGCCAACCCTTTTCGCTTGCCAAGATAGTCGCTAAGCGTGCCGGAGAACACTTTGACGATCAGTGCTATCGACTCACCCAGTCCTTCAACGACACCAACAACGAAAGCGGTCGCACCAAGGGTGCCAACCATGAACAGCGGCAATAAGCTGTGGATCATCTCCGAGGAGATATCCATCAACATGCTGACAAAGCCGAGAACCCAGATACCGGCAGGAATTTTGATTAATTTGCTTGAGGATTTTTCCATAACTATGATGAGTAGGATGGCAAATCGCTGGCCGTGTTTTTTTACCGTGGCTGAAATGCAATGATGCTCATGCCAGCCAAAGCCACCGCAACGCCCGCCATATCCCAAGCTGAAGGGCGTATGCCATCCACCGCCCATAACCAGATAATAGCGACGCCGATATACACCCCGCCGTAGGCTGCGTACACGCGGCCGGATGCAGCCTCGTGCAATGTCAGAAGCCATGCAAACGCGGCCAGGCTTGCTGCTGCAGGCAGCAGCAGCCACGCTGGCGCGCCTTGCCGTAGCCAAAGCCACGGCAAATAGCATCCGACGATCTCAGCAATCGCCGTGACGAGGTAGAGAAAGAACGTCTTCATGCCTCCGATCCGGCAGCCACAGGTGATACATCGGGGCAACGTTGAATCTCGATGGTCGAATGGACAATCTCCTCACGAACCTCCAGACGCGCACGGACAAAGTCTGGCGTCAGCGTTGCGTCGTGGGTCACAACCGTCATCGCACACGAATAGGCCTGTTTGCCCACGCGCCAGACGTGCAGGTCGGTGATTCGTGTGTTGCCAGCATCCGCACCCGTTTCCACCACCTCACGAATCTGATCGACCACTGGATCATCCATCTCGCGGTCGAGCAGCACTTTACCGGTGTCAGCGACGAGTCCTTTGGCCCAAACAGCCACCAGCACGGCACCGACGATGCCCATGACCGGGTCCAGCCATGACCAGCCGTAAATCCAACCACCAAACAGGGCCCCGATGGCGAGGACCGAAGTAGCGGCATCGGCGATGACATGCAGGTAGGCCGATTTCAGGTTGAGATCGTGGTGGTCATGGCTGTGACTGTGTCCATGCGAATGACCCTGATCGTGATGGTGCGCCTTGCCGAGAATCAGTGCGCAGACGACATTCACACCCAACCCGAGAATGGCGATCACAATCGCCTCCTGGTACTGGATCGTTTGCGGAGAGACGATCCGCTCTAGCGAACCCACCAGCATCATCACGGCCACGCCAAGCAGGAAGATGGCGCTGGCAAAACCGCCCAGAATCTCGATCTTCCAGGTGCCGAACGCAAAGCGCAAGTCTTTGGCATAGCGTCGCGCCGTGGCGTAGGACATCGCGGAAAGACCAATCGCGACGGCGTGAGAACTCATATGCCAGCCGTCGGCCAGCAGGGCCATTGAGTTGTACCACCAGCCCGCGGCGATCTCGACCACCATCATGACGGCCGTGATCCACATTACCACTCGCGTGCTGCGCTCGGCGGCGTCGTTACCGGTGTCAAAGACGTGGTCGTGTGACCAATGGGATGGATTCTCGGTATGCATGACGGCTCTCACTTCAGATAGCTGCGCAAAACGGCGATCAACTCATTCGCCCCCTGCGTTCGCTCGGCATCGCTACTGATCGCGGGGTCAACGATGTGGGTGCGTACGTGCTCTTCGAGCACTTCCACCATCAGCCCGTTGATAGCCCCGCGCACCGCTGCGATCTGGTGCAGGATTACAGCGCAACCTTTCTCGGCATCAAGTGCGCGCTCCAGCGCCTCGACCTGACCGCGGATGCGCCGTACTCGGCTCAGTAACTTGGACTTTTCACGGATGGTGTGGCTCATACTTGGGCCGTTCAAGATAGCATAGGTGGGTAGGGTATCAGAGGCGGCAAGAAACCGCCATCGGATGAGTCGCTACTCATCTGGTGGCGCAATTCTGGTGGTTGTAGATACCGAACTTGGATTCAGCCCCGCTCAGGGGTGCGAGCACGCACTCGAAAAGACAGAAGCTACCGTTCGGGACGCCGAGTATCAATTGTCCGGTCTTGGATGCACATCGGCCGAGGATAGGGTGGTCGACGTGACCAGACCCAACCCCACGAAACCTTCCATTGCAAAATGGAAGCACCACTGGAATTGATTGCTGGTGCGGGTTTTCGAGTGTTGGTTCGACTGGAATGGCAGCGAAGCCTGGACGCCCAGGTTGCATGGTGCAACGCTTTTAGAGGTCCAAGACCCAGGCTCATGCCGGAAGGCGAATTACCCTGATCGATGTTCTTGCCGCGCAAGCGCGGCAAGCGTCACGCCGTATCAAACGCTACGTCCAGAGAGCGGGATCCTGGGTCCCGCGCGTCAGGCCTTGCGCCTGACTCTCTGGACGCCCGGTGGTCCTTAGCCGTGCCGGTGCTGCTCGCGCATGCTGTGGCTCAGGTGTTTGCCGATCACCGACAGGAGGCGCAATCCTTCCTGCGTTCCAGGGTCACGGACCACCCGCATCAGGCATCCCAGGCCGCCCGTTGCCGGCGGATTGGCCGGGATTTCCTGGCTCGCCTCATGGATCGCGTCGGACAGGGCGATCAACAGATATTGCGTGTCCTGGCGATCGAGGACCTTGAGCAGATGCATCAGGCCTTCGTTGCGCGTCAGACGGTCGAGCAAGGTCAGGCCCTCGCTCATCGCCCATGACAGCCGCGTGACGATCTCGTCCGACATGGCGTCCCGGGCCGCGGTGACGAGCTGCGCGACTTCGACGAGCCGCTGCAGATCTTCGGTGCCCATTGCGGGGATAGACGTTTCAGTTTGTGTTGTCATGGTTTGGCTTTCTCAGAGCAGTCCGCGTACGCTTGTCCAGTACATCTGGTTGTAAGACATCTTGAACCAGTGCATGGGTTTCGACGGCGGCTTCAGATCGGGTGGGTTCTGATAGTTGAACATCGCGTAGGTCGCGCTGTCGTGGCCTGTTTCAATGAAACAGTAGACCTTGCCGTCATAGTCGCGGACCGGCGTGCCGATCTTGATCATCGAGGCGATGTTTTCGGCGACCACCTCTGCCTGGAAATGCGCCGCGGAGCCTGTTTTGCTGACGGGCAGATTGGTCGTATCGCCCAGCACAAAGACGTTGTCGTGGCCATTCATCGTGAGTTTGAAACGGTCGGTCGGGATCCATCCGCCCTCGCCCAGGTTGTTCTGCTCGACCACTTCCATGCCGCGGTGCGGCGGGATGGCGATGAGCAGGTCGTATTGGGTCTCGGTGCCCTCCTCGCTGCGCACCACCTTGTTTTCCACGTCCACTTCGCTGACGTTGAAGAGCGTCTCGTACTCGATGCCCATGCGGTCGAATTCCGGCTTGGCCCAGATGGCGACTTCCTTGATGGTGTGAATGCGGCCGATCGGATAGTGGTATTTGATCTTGATCTTGTCGCGGATGCCGCGCGCCTTGAAATAAATCTCGCGCAGGCGCTTGAACAGCTTGACCGCGGTATCTTCGGTGTAGAACGTCTCCGCGCCCTCCACCAGGCCGGGAATCTGCTCGGGAACGATGCGCGAACCGGTGGCCATCACGAGGATGTCGTATTCGTGCACCTTGCCGCTCTTGGTGACGACCCTGTTCTGGTCGAGTTGGAATTTTTCGACCGGGTCCACGTGAAAATCGATGGCGCCTTCGAGCAGGCTCGCCTGATCGCGATACAGTTGGTCCGGGGTCATTTGCCCGAACGCAACATACAGCAGGCCGGGCTGGTACATATGCTTGTCGGATGCCGAAAGCATCGTAATCCGGACTCTGCGGGAACGAATCTCAGCAGACAGCCGCCGTGCCAGGTTGTTGGCCACAATGGTACCGCCTGTGCCACCACCGACGACTAAGATTCTCATTGCATTCTCCTATCCAAAATTAATTACCAGGATGTCCTGGTACCTGGGCGCGACAACGTGCCCAGCCCGTAGCGCATTACTTGGCCTTGCGGATCTTGATGTGCCAGACCCCGTCGATCTTTTCGTTGCTGAGGATCTCGTGGCCGACCTTGTTGACCCATTCCGGCACATCGGCGCCGGAGCCTTCGTCGGTCGACAGCAGTTCGAGGGTATCTCCCACGCTGCTCTGCTTCATGTGGGTGATGAGTTCCATCAGCGGCCCGGGGCAGAAGGTATCGCGTGCGTCGACAATCTTGGTATCACTCATTGCAGTTCTCCAGAAAACATGTGGTTCAATTCGCCGTCCGCTCAGAACGTCAGCATCTGACCGCCTTCGGCGTCGCTCAGGAAGCGTGTCAGCCCAGTGGCTGGGCCGATTTCGGCGTCGAAGTCATCGTGCGTGACTTTCATGATGTCCATCGCCATCGAGCACGGCAGCAACTTGGCATCGCCCAATTCGACCGCCTGCTGGAACAGCACCTTGAAGGACGGCACGCCTTTTTCCTTTGCCATCAGCGCGCCAAGTTCACCTTCAACTGGCGCATCCTCCGTGTGGCCCTTCACGAAATACGGAATGGCATTCATGGACAGGAAGACCGAAACCTCGTCTCCCGTCGCTGCGGCAACCGACGCGATCATTGCTGCCATCTGTAGTTTTTCGCGCGTACCCGTGACACAGATGATGTTGATTTTTTGAGACATTTGCTTCTACCTTACTTTGTGAGAATTCATGTTCGGATCGATGTCTGGCGACGGTTCGGCCGATCAACCGCGATGCCAGCTGAAACGCTTGATGAGCAGCACGCAGATGCTGTCCAGCACGAAGCCGACGACGCCGATCACCAGCACCAGCCCCATGAGGTGCGCGTATTCCAGACCTTCGCGCGCATCTTCGATGGCATAACCGAAACCGGAGGTCACCCCGAGAAACTCCGCCGGGATGATCACGATCCATGCGACGCCCAGTGCCAGACGGATACCGGTCAGGATGTCGAATGTGATCGCCGGCATGATGATCCGCGTCACCATTTGCCAGGGCTTGGCACCGAGGTTGCGCGCTACCTTGAACCAGGCGGGATCGACCTTGGCGAGGCCGGAGGCGGTGGCGAACGCAACCGGCCAGACGGACGCGATCGCAATCAGGAAGATGATCGCCTGCTCCCAACCCGCGAATACGACAACTGCGATCGGCTCCCAGGACAGCGGGCTGATCATGCGCAGGAACTGGAACGGCACGTTGGTCAGCCGCTGGAACCACCGGATGCGGCCCATGAGGATGCCGAGCGGGATGCCGATGGCAATCGCCAGACCCAGTCCCGCGCCCAGCCGGTAGCCGGTGCTCGACAACGCTTTGGGAATGATCCCGTTTTCCCACATCTCGGGCAGCGACTTGAGGGCCGGGAGGGGCCCGAAATCGATAAACTGCGACATCGCGGGGTTGAGCGTGACGATGTAGATGCCGACGCCCCAGAGCGAGAAGAGGACCGCCAGACCCACGAAAAAGTGCAGCGACTGGTCTGCCGTGTTCTTGATCGCCCGGGAAAGGCAGTTTCCACTGACGCCGGCACTGACTACGCCGCCGCCCACTGTTGCGGTTTGGCTGCTCATTGTTCATTCCCCCCCGCCCATGCAACCGGCGCGGAAAACACCTGGCCGTGGGGCACTCTTTCGATCAAATGCGTGTCATTCATATCGTGTAACTTCTTGTCAACGTTCATATGTATGTCCAGATGGAGCGTGGCCATCAGCTGGCAGTCCGGCGTATCCCGGAACTGCCCTGCCGAGGCGTAGGATTCCTTGTCCATCAGCCTCCCCGATGCCAGCTGTAGCGTTTGATGAGCGCCACCAGGATGCTGTCGAGGAAATAGCCGACGATACCGATCGTGACCACCATCGCAGTGAGGTGGTTGTACGAAAGCGTCTCGCGTGCATCTTCGATGGCGTAGCCCAGGCCGGACGTCACGCCGAGATATTCGGCCGGGACGAGCACGATCCACGCAACCCCCAGCGCGAGGCGGATGCCGGACAACACGTCGAACGTGATCGCCGGCATGATCACCTTGGTCAGGATGTGCAAGGGCTTGGCGCCAAGATTGCGCGCCACCTTGAACCAGTTCGGGTCGACCTTGGCCAGCCCGGCTGCAGTTGCGAACATCACCGGCCAGACCGCTGCGATCGCGATCAGGAAGATGATCGACCCGTTCCACGTTGCGAACACCAGCACCGCAAGCGGCATCCAGGAGAGCGGACTGATCATCCGCACGAACTGGAACGGCGAGTTGGTGAAGTCCCATGAGGATGCCGATCGGCACGCCAACGGCGATGGCGATCAGAAGACCGGAGCCCAAGCGGAAGCCGCTGGCAGCCAGCGCATTCTGGATCTTGCCCGCCCCCCACAACTCGGGGAACGCCTCGAGCGTAGGAAGCAATCCGAACTTGACGAAGGTCTTCGTCGTCGGGTTATTGGCGATAAAGTACCCTCCGATCAACCAGAGTATGGCCAGGATCGCGATACCGCCCGCAGCCCAGCCAAGACTCTGCACCGCCCGATGCTTCATCAGGCGGCAAAAGCCGCCCTCCCCGGCGGATGTGACTGCATAATTCATAGTTCAATCACCTCGGTACGCACAAAGGGATCGCCTTTTTGCGGCACGCTCGGATCCGCCTTCCATGTCGGGTTGGCATTGAGCGCCTTCTTGACATAGGTGTAGTTGACGAGATCCTTGGCCACGAAATCGGCGGTGAGGTTGTTCAGGAAACCCAGGTCGCCGCCGACCAGTGTTTTCTTGAGCTCTTCGGTAACGTACTTGGTGGCACTCGGGTACGGCCAGCCCTGGAAATTGATGCGGCTCTGGCCCCACTCCGGATGCTTGATGGCGGGTGGCGTCGCATAATCGGCCGGGCTGTAGAACAGCATCGCGCGCTCGACGACCTCGGAGGGGAACGGCAGGTATTTCTTGCCATCCTTGGACAGCATCTGCGCCATCGCCTTCTTGTTGTTGGACAGATAGATCTGCGCCTCGACGATGGCGTTATGGACGCCCTGCGCCCAGGCCGCGCGGGCGGGATCCATGGCATCGTCTTCGTGCATGATGACTACGCAGCAAGGATGGCCTTTCCAGACGTCGCCGGTGAAGCGCAGCATCTGGCCACCCGCCTTGAGCTCCCCGAGCGCATTGAACGGTTCGGCGACGCAATAGCCGCGATCTGTCTCGCTGCCAGGGCCGGCGGCATGTCGGGCGGGTTCAGCACGAGGAAGTTGCACTCGTTGGGTGCGAGCTTCGCGTTTTGCGGCCGGACCACGGGCGTAATGCCGGCTTCCCGCAGGATTTTCTGCGAGATGATGTTGTGGATCGAGTACCAGTACGGCACGGCGAACTGCTTGCCGCCGAAGTCCTTGGGCGAGGAAATGCCACTGCTCTTGTGGACGATGATGCCGGAGCCGTTGGTGTGGTTCCAGGCCGTGATCTTCACCGGGAACTTGTTGTTGTAACGCATCCAGATCGGCACCGGAATGAGCATGTGCGTGAGGTTGAAACGCTGGGACGAGAAGGCCTCGACCAGCGGCGACCAGCCGCGAATCAGTGTCGGCGGCTCCGACTCGATACCCTGCTTCTTGAAGAAGCCCATTTCGTGCGCGACCAGGAGCGCGGCCGCATCGGTAATCGGGATGTAGCCGATCTTGACCACGGGGTCGAACGGCTTGGAGAATTTCTTCTTGTCGGCAGCGAAGGCCGACGAGGACAGCATGCCGCCCATCCCGGCCATGCCGCCCAGTGCGGAGAGACCGGCCATCTTGAGCATGTCGCGCCGGCTGACGCCCGTGCCGAGGACGGAGCTGAACAGCGGGTCATAGGCTAGGTCGAGATTCGGATCTTCCATGCCGTCGCCGATGTCCGGATTGTCGGGCATCATCCTCTGCATGCGCGGGTCGATCGGACGGGCCTTGCCACATGTACCGCATGAACATCCATCAACGTGCACCAGCGGACGCGGCTGGCTATGCTCTTCGTATAGATATTTCTTCATTCTCGGTCTCCTAAGGTGAGGGTCGGTATCCCGACCGGTGTTTGCTCATCCTGCCTCTTCACTTTGAGCAATTCGGGTAAGTCGCAGATCATGCAGCCAGCGTGGCCGACTCCGGTTTCTTGTAGTTCGCCGCTTCCTGGAACGTCGCCATCAGGCGAGTACGCAAAGCCTGAACCGCCGCGTCGTGGCGATCGCGCGGATCGGGAAGGTCGATATCCAGTTCGTGAACGATGTTTCCGGGCGAGCCTGCCATGATCACGGCACGGTCGCCCATGATCACGGCCTCGTCGATATCGTGCGTCACGAAGACGATGTTGAAGCCCTTGCGCTTGGCGATGTTGCGCACATCCTTTTGCAGGGATGAACGCGTGAACGCGTCAAGCGCGGAGAACGGTTCGTCCAGCAGCAGGAGTTCCGGCTCCATCACCAGCGAGCGGGCCAATGCCACACGCTGTTGCTGGCCACCCGAGAGATCTTGCACATTGGCCATGGCGAAATCCTGCAGCTCGACCAGCTTGATCGCCTCCGTCACGCGCTCTTCGGTTTCTTCCTTGGACCAGCGCCCGAAGCTCAAGCCGACGCCGACGTTCTGGGAAACCGTCATCCAGGGAAACAGGTGCGGCGCCTGGAACATCATGACCCAGCGGGGCGACGGTGCAGTAATCGCTGTCCCATTGAGCAGGACCTTGCCTTCGGTAGGTTTCAGAATGCCGGCCAGAATATGGAGCAGCGTGGATTTGCCACAACCCGAACGGCCGATAATTGCCAGCGCCTCACCGGGCGGCGACACCAGATCAACCCGATTGAAGGTCACCCCGGTCCGCGAACTGTAACGGTGGGTCAGGCCCTGGATCTTGATTTCTGTTCCACGTATTGCCATCTACATATTCCTCTGTCTATTTTCATCGCCCGGTCACAAGGACTCACGGCAGAATTCTGTTAGGTTCCCCGGGCTACTCGCCTACGGCCAGCCCAGCGTCTCGCCGGGCTGGCGCCGATCAAGCACTGTTGAAGCGCTGCCCTACTACTTCCATCCGACTGGCCAGCTCAGCCTCATCCAGCAAGCCACGCGCGATCATGGAATGCGCCAGCGCAAGAAGCTGCCGCTCAGGAAACGGCACATCCTCGTAAAGCGTTGCAGACAACTCATCCTCCTCCGCGCGTCGCTCGAGTGAGGGCAAGGCGCAGGAGCCGGGCTCGACCTGGTCGTAGGGCTTGACACAGGAGTCACCCGCGAGAAGGTCGCACGTGGCTTCCAGCGTGATTTTCCAGGGCGGATCCGGGTTGGTTACCCCGTATTGCGCAGCCAAGTCTTCCCACACCCTGCCATGAGCCTGAATGCTCCGAAGCAAGGGGATAGGCGTTGCATCAATCAGCATCTCGCCGTTTTCAGCGTTTGCGTCATTGCTCGAAGCACTCATGGCCCTCTCCTTAAAATTACATTTGCATCAATGGTCGTGATGGACTGGATGGATCGCCTTGCGCACTGGGAGCTTGACGTTTGTCGTAATTCCAGGCTTGGGCACAGCCACGCCGATCAGACAATCGCGCGTCACGATCTCGGTCAGCTGATCCTCGGTCCAGCCTTCCGTGCCCTCGGGCCGCACCGGCATCACGATGTAACGGGTCTTCTGGTTGGAGTCGGCAACCCGGATCGTCACTTCCGAAGGCAACTGCAAGCCAAACTCAGTAAGCACCTGGCGCGGCCAACGAACCAGACGACGACGATAGTTAGGGGTCCGATACCATTCGGGCGACTGACCGAGAATCGGGCGGGGATAGCACGAACACAGTGAACACACCACGACATGCTTGACCGTCGGGGTGTCCACGAGGACACGCAAGTTACAGTAGTCGCTCGGCGTGCCGAACTGGGTGGGCGGGCTGGTCACCCAGTTGACACCCACGGCCTTACTGGCCTCGACGCCATCGGCTTCGCACAGCTTCTTGTATTCAGGATCCAACCAAGCCTTGGCAACCAGACGCGCCGCCGGGGTTGGGCCGAGCGTGTGGACATATTCCACCCAAGTCCGGTGATCCTCGGCAGTAAACAGTCCTTTTTCAATTGCGAGTTCGCGGACTGCCATTTCGAGAATTTCGAAATGACTGACTTCATCGACCATCGGTGCCGGCTTATGGCCGTGGTCGTGGTCATGGTCATGATGATCTGACATTTGTATTTCCTCTTAAAATTGTCTGCGAGCCAGATTACGCCCGCTCAAGATAACGCTCTGGAAACTCGGTCTCCAATGTGTCGTTTGCATACGTATCGCTATACTCGGGCCAAAGGTCCTTCTGCATGAAAACCACGCTGTAGAACCACTCCGGATGATCCTCGTTGCCGAAGGCTTCATCTTCCGCAGCCGGGCTCTCATAGACCAGCTT